>WTHB01000092.1:0-3931 GCA_011523305.1 Planctomycetaceae bacterium
CTCCGTTAAAGAGCGGGGTGAATCCGCTCGGTGGGCGATTGTGTGACGAAGAATCGTGAGCGTAGGCAGCAGGGAGAGGTGTGGCGAGTGAGCCTGAAAAGGCAACGATCACCACAAAGGCATTTCTTAAGGCAGCGTTCTTGAACATAAGAATTTCCGCAAGGGCCCCTAGTAGGTCACGGTTCAGAAATTAGAAAGTTCTCGGCATTGTGGCAGCGTGTTATACATCCCCCGGCGGCATGCCGAAGAAACCGGCCGCGTTGTTGAAGCAAATATCTCGCACCATGCCCTCAATCAGCGGCATGTCGTCGGGCAGCAGGCCCTGCTCAACGTCGTCACCCAGAATCTGGCAGAGCAGTCGCCGGAAGTATTCGTGCCTTGGGTACGACAGAAAACTCCGCGAGTCGGTCAGCATGCCGACGAAGGTCGAGAGCAGGCCGATCTGCGAGAGGGTGTCGATCTGCATCCGCATGCCGTCGAGCTGGTCGAGGAACCACCAGCCGCTGCCGAACTGCACCTTGCCGCGGATGCCATCGCCCTGGAAGTTTCCGCAGGTTGCAGCCATGCCGTAGTTGTCGGCTGGGTTCAGGTTGTAGAGCACCATCTTTGGCAGCCGGCCACGGCCGTCGAGTTCATCGAGGTAGGCGACCAGCGGCCGCACCTGCGGAAAGTCGCCGATGGAGTCATAACCTGCATCGGCCCCCAGGGTTTTGAAGCCGCGGCTATTGGTGTTGCGTAGAGCCCCAACATGCAGCTGCTTGACCCAGCCTCGCTCGGCGTCGAGTTCGCCAAAAAAGACCATCAGAAAGCCACGGTAGGCATTGAGTTGGTCTGCCGAGACAGCCTCACCGCGTCGCGCGGCTTCAAAGACAGCGGCAGCCTCAGCCTTTGTGCCACCGCGGCCAAAGCAGTGGTTGAGGCCATGGTCAGACAGCCGGCTGCCAACGGCATGGAAAAATTCGTGCCGGCTGGCAATCGCATCAAGGAACCCATCAAAACTGTCGCACGGGTTCCCGGCGGCTGCAGCAAGTCGTTCAACCCAGGGGCCGAAGACCTCTGGCTTGTCGACGGCCAGCGCCTTGTCAGGCCGGAAGGCGGGGTAGACCCGGGTGGGCAGGTCGCTTGCGGCAATCGCCTGATGGTGAGCGAGGTCATCGCAGGGATCGTCGGTCGTGCCGATCACCGCAACCCGGAACTGCTTCAGTAACGAGTGGGCAGAAATCTCTTGCAGCCGAGCGTTGGCTGCCTTCCAAATGCTGGCGGCAGATGACTCGTTCAACACGTCGTCAATGCCAAAGGCTCGCGAGAGTTCCAGATGGGTCCAGTGCCAGAGGGGGTTACGCAGCAGCTGTGGCATCGCGCTGGCGTAGGCCAAAAACTTGTCATAGGGATCAGCGTCGCCGGTGATGTGGCTTTCTGGCACCCCGGCGGCCCGCAGGGCCCGCCACTTGTAGTGGTCGCCAGCGAGCCAAACATCAGTCAGGTTGTCCCACTGCTTGTTCTCGGCAATTTCCTGCGGTGGCAGGTGGCAGTGATAGTCGTAGATCGGCTGCTCGGCGGCGACTGCGTAAAGCTGCCGGGCCGCGTCGGTGGTCAGCAGGAAGTCGGGACTGGTGACGGGGTTTTTCTGTCGCATGCGGAGCGGACTCTTTCAAATGAAAAACAGAAACTCCGTTCAGGAGTTGTCATTCCGGCCGACGGGGCGGTTTTCGGCTCCGGTCATGTCGCTCAGGCTGTCGCCAAGAGCCGCGCGGTAGCGGTCAGCGATCACCGTCAGCCGTTTGACCACGTCGGGGTGCTCGGCAGCCACGTTCGTGGCCTCACCCAGGTCTGTTTCAAGGTCATACAGCGACAGCGGCAGTTCCCTCACCACATAGCCGTGGCGGCTGGCGATGCCGCTGATGCCGCTGTTGGTGATCGACTGCGGGGCCAGCCGCCCGTAGCCCGCTGGCTTGCCGTCGGTGCGGGTTTCTCCATTGACCACGAGGTAGCGGTGAGGAAAGTGCAGCTTCCAGCGGCCAGATCGGACCGCCTGCAGTTCGCTGCCGGCATAGAAGATCAGACCATCGCGGTCTGCTTGAGCATCAGTCTTGCCAAACAACACTGGGCCGACGTCCGTGCCGTCAATTTTCTTTTTTGGCAAGGCTGCGCCGGCCAAGTTGCAGAGGGTTGGCAGCAGATCAATCGACATAAACGGTGTGTCGCAGTCACGGCCCGCAGGAATGCGGCCAGGCCAACGGGCAACCATCGGCACCCGCACACCGCCTTCAAACGTTGTCAGTTTGCCACCACGAAGTTCGCCGGAGGTGCCTGCATGGCTGCCGTAGCTGAGGAAGGGGCCGTTGTCGTTGGTGAAGATCACCAGGGTGTTCTCAGCGAGCCCCAACTTGTCGACCGCCTTGACGATCTCACCGACCGACCAATCGATCTCTTCGATGACGTCGCCGTAGAGGCCGTTGGCGGATCGGCCTCTGAACTCTTCCGAGGCAAAGATCGGCACGTGGGGCATCACGTGCGGCACATAAAGAAAGAAGGGCCGCTCACGGTTCTTCTCGATGAACTGCACTGCCCGCTCGGTGAACCGTCGGGTGAACAGCCTTTGGTCGGGGTCGGTTTCGACCACCTCATCGCCGTCAAACAGCGGCAGCGGCGGCATCGAGTCGGAAAGGACCGGGTGATACTTGGTGTTGTCGTTGGAGTAGGGGATGCCAAGCCACTCACCGAAGCCATTCTTCGATGGGGCGAAGTAGGGCGGCAGGCCCAGGTGCCATTTGCCAAACATTGCCGTGGCGTAGCCCTGCTGGGTAAGCAACTCCGGCAACAGTTCTTCATCGGGATTGATCCCGGTGGGGCTGGTGTGATTCAGAGCACCTTCCAGGCCGACTCGGTTGGCATAGCAGCCGCTCATCAGGGCGGCCCGCGAGGCGGTGCAGACGGCCTGCACAACATAGAAATCAGTGAAGCGGGTGCCCTCGTGAATGAGCCGGTCGATGTTTGGTGTTTTGATTGTTGAGTCAGCTGTGAAGCCCGGCAGATCTCCCCAGCCCATATCGTCCGTAAAGATCAGGACGATGTTGGGCGGAGCGGCTTCGAGTCGGGCGGCTGCTGAAGCCCAGCCCAACATCCCCAGCAGTGCAGCCAGCAGAATGCGGCTGGTGGAGCGGCCGCGGCCCAAAAGACAAAGTGATTGCAGGACGTTGGACTCAGCATCTGAAACCATCGGAGTTCCCCCGGGGAAACGGCTGCAGCCAGCAGCCGGGTAACGCGGACACGAGACGTCATCCCTTGTTTTACCCGATCGCCACCACCGCTTCGAGTGGCTCACCGCGGGCGAAGTGTTGCAGGTTGCGGACGGTCTGCCCGGCGATCGCTTCGAGGGCGTCAGTTGTGAAGAAGGCCTGGTGGGCGGTGACCACAACGTTGGGAAAGGTCAGCAACCGCATGAAGAGGTCGTCCTGAATCACCGTGCCGCTTTTATCGTCAAAGAACAGTTCGGCCTCCTCTTCGTAGACATCGAGGCCCAGACTGCCGATCCGACCCTGCTTGAGTCCCTCGATCACCGCGCGAGTATCGACCAGGCCACCCCGGCTGGTGTTGATGAGTATCACGCCCTCCTGCATCCGCTCAATCCGCTTGGCATTGATCAGATGATGGGTGGCCGGCAGCAGCGGGCAGTGGAGCGTGACAATCTGGCACTGCTCCAAAAGTTCCTCCAGCGGCAGATAGTTGACGCCCCGGCTGACGAGGGTTGTATCGGGGTGCAGGTCATGGGCCAGCACCCGGCAGCCGAAGCCGAGCAGAATCTCGGCAACGCAGCGGCCGATCTTGCCGGTGCCGATCACGCCGGCGGTGCGGCCGTGCAGGTCGAAGCCGAGAAGGCCGTCGAGGGCGAAGTTGCCCTCGCGAACCCGGTTGTAGGCCTTGTGCAGCC
>WTHB01000092.1:4031-6161 GCA_011523305.1 Planctomycetaceae bacterium
AGGCCGTCGAGGGCGAAGTTGCCCTCGCGAACCCGGTTGTAGGCCTTGTGCAGCCGCCGGTTGAGCATCAGCACGAGGCCCATCGTGTGCTCGGCCACGGCGTGCGGAGAGTACTCGGGCACTCGGACGACCGGGATGCCGTGGGCCTCGGTCGCCTGTAAGTCGACCTGATTAAAGCCCGCGCACCGCAGGCAGATCAGCTTCACGCCGAGGCTGGCGAGCGTCTCAATGCAAGCGGCGTCGAGGGAGTCGTTGACAAAGCAGCTGACCGCCGTCGTCCCTTCCGCCAGCCGGGCGGTGTCGGCCCGCAGCGGTTCACCGTACCACCGCCATTCGATCGGCTCGCCAGCCTCGGCGGCCGCAGCTTCGAGGAACTGCCGGTCATATGGTTTGACGGAAAACGCGGCGACAATCATGCGAAGCCTCCGGGGTGCCTCGGCAGTCTACCGGGACCGGTCTGCTCGCGAGCTATTTGAGCCGTTTGGCACCCTGTGCAATGCTGCCAGCATGTCATCATTGCCACCGCTCATCACAGGTCTGCTCAAGCCGCAGGCCTATCCACATCCGACGGGTGCAATCAAGCTCATCGAGACCCACATTTCGTGGGTGCTGCTCACTGGTGACTACGTTTACAAGATCAAGAAGCTGGTGAGCCTTGGCTTTCTTGATTTTTCAACACTCGAGCGGCGGCAGGCTTGCTGTGCCGAGGAGGTTCGGCTCAACAGTCGGTTTGCCCCTGAGCTTTACCTGGGCGTGGTGCCGATCACTGGTACAGAGTCTGCACCACAGCTGTGTGGTGAGGGGCAGCCGCTTGAGTGGGCTGTGAAACTACAGCAGTTTGATGAGGCCAATCAGCTGGATCGTCTGCTCGAGGCGGGAAAACTGACCACAGCCGACTGCGAGCGAATGGCGGCTGAAATTGCGGCAGTACAAGGCCGGCTGGCCATAGCTGCCGGAGAGCAGCCCTGGGGCACCCCGACGCTGTTTCTCGAAACAGTCGGGATGAATCTTGACCAGTTGGTGGCAGCGCGGTCAGCGGCGGCCGCCCGTGCTGACCAGCTCCGGCAGTGGTTTCATGGCGAGATCGACAAGCATCACAACGTGCTCCGGGCTCGGCGAGCCACCGGCAAGGTCCGCGAGTGTCATGGTGACCTGCACCTGGCCAACTTGGTCATGCACGAAGGCCGGCCGCTCGCCTTTGATGGCATTGAGTTTAGTGAGTCACTGCGGTGGATCGACGTGGCCAGTGACATCGCCTTTCTGGTGATGGACCTGCATGCCCGAGGGCGGGCTGATCTGGCAGCCCGCGTGAGGAGTTCCTGGATCGAGGCAGCGAACGATCATGCGGCTGCGGCAGTGCTACCGCTTTACACCGTTTACCGTTCGATTGTGCGGGCGGCGGTGGCGGCGATTCGGCAGCAGCAGGCAGAGCAGGCTGGCGATGCCCCGGTAGCGCGGGCGATGGCGGTTGAAAGCGATCGCTATCTTGACCTTGCCGAACATCTGGCGGCGCCGCGACCGCCGCGGCTGTTTGTCACCAGCGGGATTTCGGGATCGGGGAAGACAACGGTGGCTGGGCAGGTGATTGATGCCTGTGGAGCCGTTCGCATACGGAGCGATGTCGAACGCAAGCGGCTGGCCGGGCTTTCCCCGACCGAGCGGCCAGCCGACGAGGTAGCTGTTGCCGACCTGTATTCCGAGACGATGACGAACCGCGTGTATCGCCAGCTTGCCGAGCGTGCTGCCACGCTGCTTGAGGCGGGGCAGACCGTGGTGATTGACGCCACCTGTCTGAAGCGGAGCCATCGGCGGGTGTTCACCGAACTGGCTACCGCAAAGCAGGTGCCGCTGGTCTGGCTTGCCTGCGAACTTTCGCTTGAGGAGGCTGAACGACGAATTGCTGCGCGGCAAGCGGCGGGCGACGATGCCTCGGATGCATCGGTGGCAATCGCCCGCAACCAATATGAAGCCGCCGAGCCAATCGACGCCGACGAGTGTGCTGGGGGGGCGGCGTCGCAGCGTATTCGCCTGAATGAACTGGCCGATACCGCTGCGGTTCTCTTTCGGCAGGAGATGACCGGTGGCACGTAGAGTTCTGGTTTAAAGCGCATTTTGGGGCGAACAACCTCG
>WTHB01000131.1 GCA_011523305.1 Planctomycetaceae bacterium
CGCCGCCGCCCGCCCAGGCTCGACCCGGCCGGGGCAGGGGGCCAGGTTCGCCTTAATCTTGAAGAGGCCTGCGGCATCGTACGGACATGGGGTGATGCCTACGGGTACCTCCTTGTGGCCACTGGCCGAGCGGAGGTGATGGCCGATCCACTGCTCAATTCCTGGGACGCCGCTGCCGTTGCAGTCGTCGTTAGCGAGGCCGGGGGACAATTCAGCGACTGGACTGGTGCCGCCGACATTAACGCTGGTGATGGCGTGGCCACCAACGGCCTGGTCCACCCTGCCGTCCTTGCAGCCCTGGGCCCTGCTGCTGCCCGGTACCGGGCCTGACTATCACACTCCCGAACAGCACCCGCCGCCGAGCCGCTGCCACAGCGGTTCACCTTGCGGGGCGGGCTGACTCCGTTATATTTGGATTGAGCCAGCGTATCTGGACCAAAATCAACTGATCTGAAGGTGAACTGATGGCACGGTGCTGTGAAGTCTGCGGCAAGGGTTTCTCAATGGGGAACTCGGTAACAATTCGCGGGAAGCAGAAATATCTCGGCGGGGTCGGCACCAAGATCACCGGGATCACCCGCCGCAAATTCAAGCCCAACCTGCAGAAACTGCGGGTAACGCTCGCCAACGGCACCAACACCACCAAGTTGGCCTGCACCCAATGCATTCGGAGTGGCGCAGTCACAAAACTCGTCAAACAGAAGCCGTTTCGGCTGCCGCATGTCGAGAAGGCCAAACCAAAAGCTGAAGAGGCTGTACCGTCCGGTCCCCGGGCCCGCCCCTAACGCGTTGGCCTGCCTGCGGTTTCCTCCCTGGTACGTCAATGATGCTGGTCGCATCTGCTGCCCACCGCTGGCCCCGGCCAGAGGATGTCGTATGCAACCTCGCTCTTCTACGAGCGTCTTGTCTCTGCTGAAAGGACTCGATCATGCCTGCTGAGAGCAGCCCTGAACCGTCCCTTACCCCCGCCGATGTGAAAAAAGTTGCCCTCCTCGGACGCCTGGCGCTGAGCGGTGCTGAGTTGAAGAACCTGACGGCTGAGCTCTCGCAGATCGTCGGCTTCGTTTCCCAACTCGCCGCGGTGGATACGGACGCAGTCGAGCCCCTGGCCCACCCACTCGATGCCCAGAATGTCTTTCGCGAGGATGAGCCAGCGGCCTCGCTGCCCACCTCCGAGGCGTTGCGTTCAGCACCCCGCCAGGACGGCGAATGTTTTCTGGTCCCCGCTGTTCTCGGCGACTCGGGCTCTGCCTGAGCCTTTCCCTGTTTCATCCGCGCAGGAAATCTGTTGATGTCATTGACCGATCGCTCCGCCACGGACCTCATCGCCGCTCTTCGGAATGGCGAGATTACCGCGGTCGCCTGCACTGAGGCTTTTCTTACGCGAATCGAGGCGACCAACCCTACGCTCAATGCCTTCCTGTCGGTGAACGGAGAGGGGGCCCTCGCCGAGGCTGCCCGAATCGATGCCGCCCGGGCTGCCGGGAAACCACTCGGGCCGCTGGCTGGCCTGCCAGTGGCGGTCAAAGATGTGCTCTGCACGACCGACCAGCCGACAACCTGCGCGTCCAAAATGCTGCGGGGATTTCGCCCCCCGTACGATGCCGATGTCGTTCGGCGGCTGCGGGAGGCTGATGCCGTTCTTATCGGCAAGACCAATATGGACGAGTTCGCCATGGGCGGATCGAATGAAAATTCGGCCTACGGGTTGGTTCGCAACCCCTGGGACCTCGATCGCGCCCCGGGTGGATCGAGCGGAGGCTCTGCCGCCGCCATCGCTGCCGACATGGCGCCGCTTGCGATCGGGTCCGACACCGGTGGGTCCATCCGCCAGCCGGCTGGTCTCTGTGGCATCACGGGGCTGAAGCCAACCTACGGCCGGGTCAGTCGCCGGGGCTTGGTCGCTTTTTCGTCAAGTCTCGATCAAATCGGGCCGATGGCCCGGTCGGCCGCTGACTGCAGCCTGCTCTTGCAGGCGATTGCGGGACACGATCCCGGGGATTCCACCTCGCTTGCCGTCGCCGTGCCTAACTACACCGCCGAACTCGACAAACCACTGAACGGGCTGCGCATCGGCCGGGTGGCCGCTCACTTCGGCCCCGGCCTCGACCCTGAGGTGGCGGAGCATGTCGAAGCCACCTTTACTGCCTATGAGGCCGCCGGCGCGACGATCCACGAAGTGGAACTCCCGCATGCGGCCCACGGTGTGCCCACCTATTACCTGATTGCCCCGAGTGAGGCCTCCAGTAACCTCGCCCGCTACGACGGCGCACACTACGGCCACCGCTGGGACGGCAGCCGCCCGCCCGACGATGGGGGCATGGCCGACTTCGACTCGCCCCTGGTCGAAATGTACTGCCGTAGCCGGGCTGAGGGCTTTGGGCCGGAGGTAAAGAGGCGAATCATGCTGGGCACCTACGCCCTCTCGGCCGGCTACTACGAGGCATATTACGCAAAGGCGCTGCGGGTGCGGCGACTGATCCGGCAAGACTTTCTCGACGCCTTTGAGCAGGTTGACCTGATCGGCGGCCCGGTGTCAGCGACCCCCGCGTTCAAACTGGGTGAGAAAACGGAGAACCCGGTGGCAATGTATCTGGTTGACCTGTACACCGTCGGCACCAACCTCGCCGGCATCGGCGGCATCTCGTTCCCCTGTGGCTTCACTGCTGGTGGTCTTCCGGTTGGCTTCCAGCTGCAGGGACCAGCCCTGTCCGAGCCGTTGTTGCTGCGGGCAGCGCACCAATATCAGCAGACCACCGATTGGCACCACCGCCGCACCGCCGCGTTGCCCGCCTGAGCCCCATTTTCACGAGCCCCTCATGACTGCTGCCAGCCCCCCATTCACCACCGTCATCGGTCTGGAAGTGCATGTACAACTCCAGACGAAAACCAAGCTTTTTTGCGGCTGCGTCACCACCTTCGGCAGCCCACCGAACACGCAGGTCTGTCCAACCTGCCTCGGCCTGCCGGGCTCACTCCCGGTGATGAATCGCTGCGCCTTTGAACTGGCCCTTCGGGCAGCACTCGCACTGAACTGCAAGATCGCTGCATTCACCAAGTGGGACCGCAAAAATTACTTCTACCCTGACCTCCCAAAGGGCTATCAGATCAGCCAGTTCGATTTACCCTTTTCTTATGATGGTCATCTGGAGGTTAGCGATCCGAAGGGAGCCTTTGAACCACGCCGGGTCGGCATCATTCGGGTCCACCTTGAAGAGGATGCCGGCAAGAGCATGCACGACGAGGCAGCCGGTACAGCCGACAGCAGAATCGACCTCAACCGGACAGGCACACCGCTCTGCGAAATCGTTACCCAGCCCGACATCCGCAGCCCGCAGGAAGCCCGGGCTTGGCTGAACGAACTGAAACTGCTGCTGGTCTACCTGGGCGTCAGCGATTGCAACATGCAGGAGGGCAGCCTGCGGGTCGACGCCAACGTCAACCTGCACATTCCGCAGGATGACGGACGAATTGCGAAAACACCGATCGTCGAAATCAAAAACATGAACTCGTTTCGCTCAGTTGAGCGGGCGTTGGCTTATGAGGCCGAACGGCAGTGGGGCGAGTGGCAGGCAACCGCCGCGGAACTTGGCAGCATGCCCAAGCAGACCCGGGGCTGGGATGACGCTGCCGGCATCACCCGGGGCCAGCGGCACAAGGAAGAATCGAGCGACTACCGCTATTTCCCCGAGCCTGATCTGGTTCCAGTAACGGTCACGGACGATCAGGTAGCCGCCATTCGGGCCTCCATGGGCGAGCCCCCCGCCGTCCTCAGGCAGACACTGGAAAGCCGCTGGGAGATCTCGGCCTACGATGCCGACGTCCTAGTCAACCAAGGCAAGGAACTCGTCGGTTATTTCGAGGAGTTGGCCACACTCGTCGGGGAAGGCAAGGCTGCGAGCAACTGGATGCAGCAGGATGTTCTGCGATGCCTCAACGAGCGAGGCGGGGCGATTGCTGACTTCCCGGTGCGACCGACCGCAGTGGCTGATATCATCGGCCGGATCAAGCAGGGCGACTTCGACACCAGTCGTGGCCGCGAGATCTTTGCGGAAGTGCTAGAAACCGGTAAGCCGGTGGCCGATGTGGTGGCTGGCATGGGCATCGCCGCAGTCGACGACAGTGAACTAAAGGCGCTGTGCGCGGAATTGATTTCCGCCAACCCCAAAATTGTTGCTGATGTGCAGGGTGGTAAGGAACAGGCGGCCGGTGGCCTGATTGGTCAGGCCAAAAAGAAAAACCCGAACGTCAATCCGGGCAAGGTGCGGGCGATGGTGCTCGAACTGATCCGGTCCATGTCCTAGCAGGGCCGGGCAACATATGCAGCCCTTGGTAACCCTCACCACTGACTTTGGGACCGCAAGCGGCTATGTCGCTCAGCTGAAGGGTGTTTTCTTTCGCAGACTCCTGAGCCTCACGAACACTGGCGAAATGGTGCCCGTCAGCAGCTACAACCTACTTGACCTGACCCATGACATCCCACCCCATGACGTGCTCGCTGCCGGTTGGTTCGTCGCGTCTAGTTGCTTTTCGTTTCCACGTGCCACCCTGCATGTTGTCGTGATTGACCCCGGGGTTGGTACTGCCCGGCCCGTGCTATATGCCGAAATTGGTGACCAGCGGTTCCTCGCCCCAGACAACGGAGTGCTCTCCCTGGCCATTGCCCGACACGGCCTGGGACTGGCCCGCCGGGTCGCGGTGCCGCCGACTGCATCAGGAACATTCCACGGTCGCGATGTGTTCGCCCCCACGGCGGCGGAGTTGGTCTGCGGTGTTGAGGTCAGCCTGAGCGGCCCTATGACCGACCTGGTGAGCCAGCCTTGGCCACAGCCCCAGACAACGGCTGAGGGGCTCTGTGGTGAGGTGATCCATGTTGATCACTTCGGCAACCTAATCACCAATCTGCCCGACAGCCTCCTGCCCAGGCTCCAGGCTGCCGGCCGAATCAGGTGTGGCGACAGCCAGGTTGACCAGATTGTTGGCACCTATGGGGAAGCCACCCCAGGCAGTCTCGTCGCCTTGGCCGGCTCGCAAGGGTTTCTCGAGATCGCTGTCGTTGAAGGCCGGGCCGCCGAACGCCTGTCAGCAGGACGGGGCGCACCCGTTCAGCTGCCCTGACACACAGCGAGCGGCAGTCGCGGCGGGCTGCATATTTCTGCCCACCAGACACGCGACTTGCCGAATCCAACCGTGACATGCTACGACCAACAGCATGCTTTTGTACCGAGAACTCCTACCCAGCCAGACCCGCTCCCGCGCGGTGGCTCTCGACGTCAGGCTCCTAACGCTGCTGGCTCTGTTGCTCACGCCTACCAACCTGGCATGGGCCTTGGACGCGGGAATGCCGAACCCGCCTGCCAGCCCCACGACGGTCAAATGTGGACTGATGATTCTCGACGTCATCGATATCGATGACGTCAACGAGACCTTCGAGGCTGAGATTGCCATCTCCGCATCCTGGCATGATCCCCGCCTGGCGTTTGATCCACAGGCGGAAGGGACCGACCGCATGCTCTTCCAGGGTGAATTCCAATTTGCTGAAGTGTTTCCCGGCTGGTGGCCCCAACTGTTGATCATCAACCAGGTTGGCCGGGGCGACACCAGCGCCATCAAAATTGAAATTGCCCCCGATGGCCGGGTGACCTTTCTCGAACAGCGGAATGTCTTACTGGAAACACCGATGGCACTCTATGACTACCCCTTCGACACCCAGCGTCTGAAGGCGTTGCTCGTGCCATTCGGCAACACAAGCGATGAGGTGGTCTTGGAGGTCGATGAGCGGTTCAACATGGCAACACAAGACTATGTCCAACAAGAACAGGGTGTGAACGTCGCTGGCTGGGATCTCCGCAGCCTGGAGATGACGGCAGGCCGCACCTCTTCCATCGGCTCACTCGATACCACGTTTTCCCGCATCGTCACCACCATCACCCTCGAGCGACGCAGTGGCCAAATTGTCTGGGACATCCTGCTCCCCCTTGTGGTATTGGTCTCGATGGTCTGGTCGATCTTCTGGCTCGATTCAGAAGATGTGGCCGATCGGCTCAACATCTCTTTCATCGGTGTCTTGACGATTGTCGCCTACCAGTTTGTCGTGATCGACAACATGCCACGCATGGCCTACCTCACCTTCACCGACACCTTGCTGCTGGTCTCATTCTTGATCACCTCGGCAACCATTCCGCAGAGCCTGCTACTCCGACGCCTTATCCGCAAAGGCCACAAGGCAGCGGCCGACCAGATTGATCGGACCTGCCGCTGGGCGTTTCCGCTGGGATACGCCCTGACGTCAGCCGGACTTTTGACCTTCTACCGACTGTTCTAAATCCATTTGCTCAGGGGTAATTGGCTGCCTGTCCAGCCAAATCGCCAAGGGGCTGCCTGGGTCCCGAGCCCACAACCCCTGTGGTAAACTTTGCAGGCTGGGGTGTTCAGTCGTTGACCACGGAAGCCGCCCGGTCGATTAACAATCTTATCGGGTTTTTTGCCATGAGGAGAAAAAGCATGCGTATCTGGCTGGCACTCACCCTGGGAACCGCCGCAATACTGTCGGGACGGGTCGATGCAGATGAGCCTGCGGTCGCAGCGATGTATGGCTCTGGCGTTCATGCCTACTACGCTGAGAGCTATCAGCAGAGTTTCGACTTCCTCAGTCGGGTCATCCGCATCGGCACCGCAGATCCACGGGCCTACTACTTCCGGGGTCTGGCTACCTTGAAAATGGGCCGGCGTGACGAAGCGGTGGCTGACTTCACCAAGGGAGCTGAACTCGAGGCCGACGGCTGGAGCATGCGGACCGTCTCCCGAAGTCTCGAGCGAGTTCAGGGGCCTGACCGGCTGCTACTTGAGCGGTCCCGCAGCGGCGCCCGCTTGGCAGTTGCCCAGCAGCAGGCGACAGCCGCAACCAGCCTAACTCGGAGCCCCAGCATGGACTTTGGCCGTCGCTATTCTGGAATCGGCGGGCCGGCAACATCGCGAACGCCAAAGCCGGCTGCTGCAGCAACACCCCCCTCACTATCCGGCCTAAAGCCAATGTCACAGGTTGAGAAGGACGACGAGCCGCAGCAAAAGCCTGACACATTTCCCCAAGTGGAGTTGGAAGGCACGCCAGCCGTTCCTTCTCCCAGTAGTCGCCCAGTTTCTGATGATCCCTTTATGGATGATCCGTTCACCGATCAACCAGCTCCGTCAAAAACACCAGAGTCCGGTGAGACAGAAGTTCCTGCCAGCCCCCCGCCAGACGATGATCCGTTTAATTTTGCCCCCAATCGTCGGGCAACCAGTAACACCCAGCGGGATCAGATTGAGGAGCAGGCTGAACTGCGTGACGCTGAGGCGAGCGATGTCCGCGACCAACAGGAAGCAATGGCTGAACGCGACGCCGCTGCCGGTGACCGATAATTGAACTGGCCGTTATCTGACGCAACCTGTGATTGGATCCCCGGCGGGGCTGCCTAGACGACCTCAGTTCCTTGTTGCATCAGCCGCTCAGCCTGCCGACGACCAAAGCACCAGAACAGGGCAGGGTGCACGAAGAAGTCGAGCAGCGTGGAGCTGATCAGGCCTCCAAGAATGACCGTCGCGACGGGGTAAAGAATCTCCTTCCCCGGTTCGCCCGCTGCCAGCACCAGCGGCACAAGCGCAATTCCGGCGGTGAGCGCCGTCATCATCATCGGTGCGACACGTTCCCGACCCGCCCGTTCAACCATCTCGCGGGTAAAGCCCTCGCCCTCATGCTCCACCAAATGCAGATAGTGGGCGATAAGGAGAATGCCGTTTCGCGACGCAATGCCACACAGCGAGATGAAGCCAACCATGCTGGCAACGGTCAGCGACTGACGTGTAAGGATGATGGCCGCCACCGCGCCAATCGCCGCCATCGGCAGGGCCGCCAACACCTGAAGTGCAAGGTTGGTCGACCGGAACAGGGTTGTCAGCGCTAGAAACATGCCTGCCAGCGACACCAGGCTCAGTAACCCCAGCATTCTCGTCGCCTCCCGCTGACTCTCGAACTGTCCTCCATACTCGACGAAATACCCGGGTGGCAGCTCCGCCTCAATTGGCTTGAGACGCTGCTGAATATCAGCGACGACTCCCTCAAGATCGCGGCCGGTCGTGTTGCACTGCACGATGATCCGCCGGCGGACGTTCTCCCGATTAATCGTGTTGGGGCCGCTGCCCTCGACGATCTCGGCCACCGTCTCCAGGGGAACCCGCCCACCACTCGGCAAGTTGATCGCCACTTGCCGGAGGACATCGAGATCTCCGCGATGAGGCTCGTCCAGCCGCACCAAGAGATCAAAGGTCCGCTGGCCATCGAGAACCTCGGAAACCACTCGGCCGTTCATAGCTGTCTCGATGAACTCATTGACCGCATCCGCGGTGAGCCCATACCGCACCAAGCGATCACGCCGCAGGCGAATCTGGAGTTGTGGAATCTCGACCTGCTGCTCGACCATCAGGTCGGTCACCCCGGGGACGTCAGCAATTGCTTCCTCCATGCGTTCTGCGGTTCGCCGCAACACGCCAAGGTCATCACCGTAGAGTTTGATGCCCACCTGTGCTTTCACACCTGATAGCATGTGGCTGATGAGGTGCGCAAGCGGCTGCTCGACAGAGGTCACCACACCAGGAACGTCCTTCAGTTTGCCCCGGATCTCCTCCAGTACCTCCTCCCGCCCTCGGCCCGCATGGGGATCAAGACTGATGACAATCTCTGATGAATTCACCCCTTCTGCGTGCTCGTCCTGCTCTCCGCGGCCGGTTCGCCGGCTGAAGTTGGCAACGCCCGACACTGTCTGAATTCGCGCATCCACCATGGCAGCAATTCGGTTCGAGGCATCAAGTGACGTCCCTGGCGGCAGCATGACATTGACCTGGACCGTCCCCTCGTCGAAGGGTGGCAGGAAATCACGCCCCAACTGCATGACCGCCCCAACACTCACAAGCGTGGCCACGGCCACCGCGGCGAGAATTGCCCACGGAAACCGCAGACTCAGGCAAATCGCCCCGCCCGCGACCATCTTCAGAAATCGCAACAAGGGGCTGTCCCGGTTATGGTTCATGAAGCCCGACTGTGGAAGCAGCCAATAGGCGAGCACCGGTGTCACCGTCAGCGAGACCAATAGCGATGCCAGAATCGAGACAATGTAGGCGATGCCAAGTGGGGTGAAGAGCCTGCCCTCAATCCCACCCAAGGCAAACAGCGGCAGAAACACCAGCACCACCAGCATCGTGCTGAAGACAATCGAATTCCGGACCTCACTGCTCGCCTCGTACACAACCCGCAACGCCGGCTTGGGGTCACTCCGCTGCCGATTCTCGCGGAGCCGGCGGTAGATGTTTTCAACATCGACGATCGCGTCATCGACCAGTTCTCCAATGGCGACAGCCAAGCCACCCAGGGTCATCGTATTGATCGACATGCCAAACCAGTCGAAGACAAGCCCTGTGACAACAATCGACAGGGGAATGGCGGTCAGCGTGATAAACGTGGTACGAAGGTTGAGGAGAAAGAGAAACAGCACCACAACCACGAGGATGCCACCGTCCTGTAAGGCCTCTATGACGTTATGAATGCTGAGGTCGATGAACCTCCGTTGCTGGTATAGTTCACCATTGATCGTCACCCCCGGTGGCAGGGACTCTTGCAGGTCGGCCAAGGCAGCATCCACGTTATCGCTCAAGGTACGGGTGTCAGCACCCGGTTGCTTGGCTATCACAAGAATCACCCCCGGCTTGCCGTTGACCGAGGCATCGCCACGTTTGACCTGTGGCCCCTCGACCACCTTCGCAACCTGGCTGAGAAGCACCGGCCGGGGTTCACTCGGCTTCACCACGACCGCCAACAGGTCGTCAACCGACTCAATCCGACCGAGTGATCGGACGAGCAACTCGGTTCCGCCCTGATCAAGATAGCCTCCAGTCGCGTTCGCATTGCTCGCCCGGACTGCCTCCTCAACTTCGTGCAGGGTCACCCCAAACTGCAGCAGCCGATCGGGATCGACAAGAACCTGGAACTGTTTTCGCCCCCCCCCCATCACCACCACCTGGGCGACTCCGGGGATAGTCAGCAGCCGTTGCCGTACCACCCAATCGGCAAGTGTCCGGAGTTCCAGCGGCGAGACACTCTCGTCTGTTGGCTCAAGCCCAACATGGATCACCTGCCCCATGATGGAGGAGATGGGAGCCATCTGCGGGCGAATATCGGCGGGCAGACGGCCCATTGCCACTGCCAACTTTTCAGCAACGATCTGCCGATCGACGTAGATGTCGGTTCCCCAGGCGAACTCAACCCAAATCACCGACAGCCCGACGCCAGAGGCACTACGAACTGCCTGCACGCCGGTTGCCCCGTTGAGCACCGATTCGATCGGAACGGTGACCAGCGTCTCGACCTCTTCCGGTGCCAGCCCATGGGCCTCGGTGAGGATGGTCACCCGCGGACGATTGAGATCAGGGAAGACATCGATCGGCAGCCGGGTAAGGGTCACTCCCCCAGCAACCAGCAGCACCACGGCCGTCGCGATGGTGAGCAACCGGAACCTCAGCGCCAGCCGAATAAACGCGTCAAGCATGGAGCCTTTCCCTCAGCATTCTGGGCGTGAGCAACGGCTAGTGGTGGTGCCCTGCATGGGGATCGACGCCCCCACCAGACTGATTCTTGAGGGCGAGCAACAGTTGTCGTGCCGCAGTCAACGCCACCGTCTCCCCGATGGGAACGGCCCCGTCATTGGCTATCACCACCCACCTGGGATCACGGTATTCAACCTGCACCGCCTGCCGATCGAAGTGCGGGCCGTCAACCCGAAAGACGTAATTCTCGACACCATCCTGGGCGACCGCCGCTGCCGGTAAAACAATACGCTCGGGCCACTCCTCCACCGGAATATTGACCTCAACCCGCTGGCCTGGCCGGTATCGCCACGAAATGGCTCGTTCCGCAGTGTGCTCCGCTGGTAAGGCTGCCTGCTCATTCGGAAGCGTGACAAAGAAATCGAGCGTCCGAGAACTGGCATCGATGGTGCTCCCGAGATAGGCGATGGCAAGCCCCTCCACCTCTCGGACCTCTCCCACCCCCGACTCGAACGTCACCGAGATGGGTCGGCCCTCTGCAGCAGCCGTCGTCACCCCGGGAATGTCCTTCTCATACGCCTCGCCTTCAATCATCAGCGTGCTGTAATCGGCCAAAATCGCCAATGTCTTTCCAATCGTGACGTGTTCACCACGTTCCACCTTCAGATCGTAGAGCAGGAACGTCGGTGGCTCCGCCTGTTTCTCCGCAGCCGGGGCACAGACGGCGATGGTGCTGAGCAGTGTTCGGCTTGAGAGAATCGTATTGACCTGGTCTTCTGTAAGGCCGTGCAGCATGAGCCCTTGCCGCTGGGCCCGCTGCCGACCCTTCAACTTCTGCATTTCATATTCCTGTTCGAGTATCCGCTTGGTCGCAATTAAGCCCTCACCCCGCAGTTCCTCGAGACGGGCCCGCTCTCGCTCAACCACATCGAGTTCCTCCGCTGTCTCCAGCAAAGCTGCCTGTGCCTGCACCAACTCTTCATGCGTGAGGCGGACTTCAAACAACGGCTGCCCGGGCAGCACCGCCTCCCCCGGGGTGCGATAGACACGCGTCACCTGCCCGGTCAGCGACGCGACGACGGCCTGTCGGGTGCGACCGGGCCTCTCAACCACTGCCCCCGGCACACGGATCATGCGCTGGAAGGTGGACAGGGAAACCTGGCCCAGGCTGAGGCCAATGCTCTTGCGAGCCTGCTCCGTGAGTTCGACGGCCTCTTGATCCGCGTGATCATCGTGGGCGTGATTATCCGCATCGTGGGCATGGGCATCCGCATCATGGGTATCCGCATCGTGGGCCTCCGAAACCATGGGCCCATCTTTGCTAAGCAACGCGGCCACCCGAGCACGTACCTGACCGGCAATGGTTGCGGTCAGCTGCATCACGGCTGGCGGGCCAGCGACATACACCGCGCCCCCAACGCCCACGAGGAGGCCCACCACCACCGCCACCAGGACGTCTCGCCAACGGCGCGATGATCCTGGCGTGGCTCCAGAATCCTCGGATGAGGATGTCATCAAAAAACTCCCACACGTAGCCAAACTGGTTAGCGTTGGCAAAAAGGTCGCAAACGCCGGAGTCCTCGGTGCAACTCTGCCGACCAAAGGCTCACCCACCTCAGACGGGCAACGCCCAAACCTGGACAGGCTTAGGTAGGTCCACCGCGGCTTGATTGCATTGTGGGCGTGGTCAAGATGGTGAATCAATCTCAGTTCTTCGCCGGGACCACGCTGCCAGCCCCGGTCCGCTCTCGCCAGCAGAAGAGACCGATCCCAATCAGGCAGAGTTGGCTCAGCACATAGCCCGCCAGCAACAGTAGAACGCCGCTGGTAAAGCCATAACTGTGGAGGCCAATGCCGAGTTGGTTGGTGCCAAACCAACTCCAGGCGGTGACAATATTGCCACCAATGGCGTAGAGGGAAAACCCCCGCATGCCTATCCATCTATCCCAGCGGGCATGCAGCACCGCTGCGTTCCAGAGCACAATCATGAGGGCTCCGTTCTCCTTGGGATCCCAACCCCAGAATCGCCCCCAGCTATCGTCTGCCCAAAGCCCCCCCAGCACCGTCCCAATAAAACTAAAGAAGAGGGCAAAGCAGACCACTCCGTAAGTCATCCGATAGAGTCGGTCCTGCACCTGCGTTGCCTGCGCAGGATCGGCATCGGTTCCTCTGAACCAGTTCGTCCAGAGCCGGTGCCCGAGCGCGCAGGTGCCGAGCAATCCGGCCAAGAAGGTTGCCCCATAGCCAAGCGTCACGGTGACCACATGGGTCGAGAGCCAGAACTGGGTATCAAGCACAGCCTGCAGCACGTGCATGGTGTCTCCGGTATCGAGGCCGTAGGCGACCCCCATGCTCAAGCCACCCGCAATCCCGGCCACGAGATTACCGATCCCCATCCGAAACAGAAGTTCCAGCCCGATTCCCGCCAGAACACACCCCCAGCCAATGAAGATTGCCGACGAGTAGAGGTTCACGACTGGGGGCCGACCAGTCAGATAAATACGGGCTGCAAGCGCAAAGGTATGCACCAGCAACGTCCCTACCAGCAGCCAGCTCACAAACCGATTCAGAGGCTGCCGCCAGGCCAGGAAACTGACGAATGACAGCAGGATTGCCAAGAAGTACAGCCAGCGAGAGATGCCGGTCGGGTGGAACCGGTTGTACCAAGCCTCGAAGGCCGTCTTGGCTGACACCTGACGCACCGCTGGCAGGTTGGCAATCGCTGCCTGATAGGCCGCCAGTTTGCTGTTGAAGGTAGCCGGCGGACCATCAACCGCACTGAGCAGCCCCAGGAACGGAAGCAGTGCCGGATGAGTTTCGGCTGCCGCTTGCCCGGTCCCGCCTCCAAGAATCCGACTGACGATGGTCGTCGTGACTGCGGCATAAAGCGTTTGCCATTGTCCCGCCGGGCTCTCTGCCGCCTCCTTAACCGGGGGCAGAGCCGCCGGCGGATGCTCGTCATCAATCAGCCGCGCCCGCTGGATCATCTGCCGCAGCTGTTCCACTGCTTCTCGCCGGGCCGCCTCATCCGCGCCGCTCAGTTGAGGCGGATTCGGTGCGGAATAGGCTGCACTGAGCACTTCGTACACCAAGAGCTTCTGCCGCAGTTCAGCACACTTCTTCTGGTAAAAACTCCGCTGTTCCGGCGGCGACTCTCGAGCTGCTGCGACCTGCTGTTCAAGTTTTCCTCGGCCTGATTCAAGTTCATTCAGCGAATAACGGTGTCCCGACCGTCGTGTCAGATCAAAGAGATCGAGTACCTCAAGGGCATCAATCCGGAAGACCGGGGCGTCGCCAACCCAGGAACTGTTGGACATCACCCCCAAGAGCCATTGCGTCGCTGAAACCCGCCCCGGCGGACCGTTTGCCCCTGCCGGCATCGTCACCGTCGTGCGATTGCTCACCAACTGCAGCGTATTCCGCGCAACGGTATCGAGCGGCTTGATGCGGCCTTCGTGCATCACCGGGAGCGTACCGACAGCCTGCCAGTCCGCCACGCTGGGCTCCCGCCGAGGACTGCGGGCAGCCACCAGCACGACAAGCCCAACAAAGACGATGGCAACAACCGGGGCTACCCAGCCTGGCCATGACCGGCCGGCCGATCCGCCGACCCGCTTCCCCACGCTTGTCGCCTCGTAACGCTGGGCACCACCAGGAGCCCGCTCCAGTTCCCGCTCGTGGCGGTCGGCGAAACGCACAAAAGTACCGCCGAAATGTGCGAGCATGCCCCAAAAAGCGAGCACGCAGGCAACGTAGGGAATCAGCCAGCCGGCATTCTCAACCACCTGCAGCCCAGTCATCTCACTCACCTGTCCATCAGGCAGTTGCACCTGCGAGTACTGGCTCTGATAAAAAGTTTCGCCCCGGTACCGCACCGGGTTATTCATCCAGATACGACCAGGTTGCTCGGCACCGGTTGCAGAGTCCGTGAACGTGACGAACGACGAGTAGTCCCGCGGCGTCTCGCTCGCCGAATAGTCAATCCGCCGGACATCATCGAGCGTCACGCTGTACGGCTTATATTCCCGCCGGAACCGCAACTGCAGCCTCCATAACTCGCCATCGACCTCAACTCGATCGCAGACGTCACCCTCTCCCGCCATGAAGAGCTGGCTGCGGTCGTTGAGAAATTGACTGACCAGATACGTTCCCAGTTCTTTGCCATCCGCCCGGCCCGTGAGCCGAACATAAGCAGAGGCAATATTGCTGCGGGACGAGGCACCACCCTCTGGCGGTCGGGTCATCGCGATCCAGTCGTTGCCCATTCCGGTAGTAGCCAGGTTCTCCGCGACCGGCCCGACACGCGTGACCAATGAATTGGGAAAGTAGTCCACGACCTCGATGGAGAATGGCAACTCCTCCACCGTGATTGGCTCACCGCCAGACCGTGCCGCGAGCAGTCGCCCAGAGATCGCTGTCACCATCTCGGCTTCAGCCTTCTCAACCGCTTCCACAACCGCCAGCTCAACCTCATCGGTTCGGCAGGCCATGGTTGACGTCTGGCCCTCGACGAGGTTCATCCGTTCCTCAATCTGCCGATCGCCGAAAGCAAACTGCCCAAACATCAGCAGTCCAACAGCAATGTGAATCAACACGTTCCCGCCGCGGGCCCCAAAGACCATCACCAGTCCGACCAGCAGCACCAGCGAGGCAATGCTCGACTGCATCAGCTGCCACATGATACGAAGGCCAGGATCGTTCATGCGCCAGGACTCCCCGCCAAAGAGCATCCCCACCGCCGCCAGTCCACAGGCCGCCGCTGCGGCCGCCAGCGAGACCTGCACTAGCCGACGCCGCCCCTTCCAGGCCGCTCCTGCCAAGGCAACCGCCGCCACCACAGCACCACCTTGCAGCAACCGCCAGACGGTCTCATAGGCAAGCGGCGGCTTTCCCTGCAGGCCATCGGTCTGATGTCCCGTAAAAATCACCAATAGGGCAAGAAGCCCGCCCACCGAGGCCACGACCGTACCCCAGGCCAGCCGCGAGCCCTTGGCCGCAATATGGAACCGGGTGACCTTGGCAGCCACGAGGTTGATGAGCAGGACGAGCCCAATCGTTGCGCCACCGGGAAAGGGAAACCAACCGGTCAGACTCGACTCTCCGAAAACAGTCACCGGAAAGAAGTCTGAAAACGGAACCTTTGCAAGCCAACTGTTGAAGTATTCCGCTTTCACCTCAGGAAGATTTTTCTCATCCTGAGCCAGCGTGCCAATAAACAGCAGGAAGGTCGCCGCCAGGAACATCACCACCGTGATCTTGAGCGATCCGAGCGGCCGCAGGATCTGCCAGACCATTCCACCACCCCTCATTGACGGGGCCGGTTGAGGCATGGACTGATCTCGCTGGATGGGAAAACTACCTGTCGCCATTGAATTCTCGTTGGTATCCGTCTGGTGATGGATCACTGAATGGGCCGGCGTCAGGGCAGCCGCAGCGACCCGACAAAAGCCGTGAAGTTCCCTTGCTCTCGTCGCGCGAGCTCCGCAGGGCCGCGAAACTTGACAAAGAGCGCCTTGCCCCCGTCAAGCGGCAGGATGCCTCCAAGAATCGCCTCGCCGGACGCGTCAGCCTCAGCCGCCTCGGCTGGAGCCGAGGGCAGTAGGAGCACCACCGTGGCCTGGCGGCCATCGACATCAACACTGCCGGCCTTGCCGAGTGCACGGTCAACCGCTGCGGTGATTTGCTCAGGAGTCGCCGCCGTGTCGAGTTGCTTTTGCCAGCGTTCGACGTTACTCCGCAGCGTGCCCGCCGCGGGAATGATTGTCACCTCGTTTCCTTCAACTCCCTCTCCAATCGTGACCGTCGCCAGCCGCATGCCTGAGGCCCCAGCCTTCTCCGTCCACCCCGACGGCAGCCTGTAGGTGAGCCTCGGGCTGGCTAATGACTGCCCGCCCGGCTGAGCAGCCACCGCATCAGGCGAGAGCACTCGCTCACGCGGGGCGGTGTACCGGCGAATATCACCAGGCTGAACAGCGGCTTCGGGACGACAGCTAGTCAGGACAACTAGTTGAGAAAGCAGCAGGACCGCTTCCCATCGGTGCCGAGGCATTCCGACCGGCAATGCCCGACTCGATTTCAGATTCATGACAGCAGGCACAGGTGGCAAATCTTGTGGGATGAAGAAACCGTCGCGAAGGGTGCAGGGGACGGCCAGCATCAAACCAATGCCCTCGGGCCGAACTGCCTTATTTCCGACATTCCTTGTTCCCTCATAGAATAGGCAAAACCTGCCCCCGAACACAGTTCGCTCCTCCGGTACCTGCTTGCGGCTGCCGTTTCCCGCTTCAAATCCCTCACCACCAACCAGGCTCTCGCCCCGTGAGTCGCTCTGCCATGCCCGCCCATGCCGCTATTTCGCACCTCAGCCTCGAACACCTTCACGCCTGGGATCAAGAGCATGTCTGGCACGCCTTCACCCAGATGGCTGAGTACGAGCCGCTGCTGATTGAACGCGGAGACGGCATCTTTCTGTTCGACACGGCCGGCAACCGCTACATCGACGGCTCGGCGAGCATGTGGTGCAACGTGCACGGCCACCGGCACCCGCGGCTGGACGCTGCCGTCACGACACAACTTGGCAAGGTGGCCCACACCACCAACCTTGGGCTTTCAAATCCGACTACCATCGAACTGGCCCGCCGGCTCGTCGAAGTCAGCCCGCCAGGCTTGGAGAAGGTGTTCTTCTCCGGTGACGGCTCCTCTGCTGTTGAGGCAGCGCTCAAAATCGCCTTTCAGTACCACCTGCAGGCCGACGACAACAAGCCTGAAAACATCACAAAACGAACGACCTTTGTCGCGCTCGGAGAGGCCTACCACGGTGATACGCTTGGCGCGATTGGTGTTGGCGGCGTCGACCGCTTCACCGCGATGTTTGGTCCACTCACGTTCGATGCCATCCGGGTACCGACCCCCGGTCTGCCGGCCGGCCCGCCTCCACCATCCGATGGAGGCCCCCGGACCGACCCCAGTGGGCAGGCCGCCACCGCAAGCGAAACGCTCAGTCGGCTGGAGCAGCTCTTTGTCGCGCAGAGTGACTCAATCGCCGCCGTGATCATGGAGCCGCTGGTGCAGGCTGCCGGAGGCATTCTTGTGCATCCCCCAGGGTTTCTTCGGGCCGTCCGCGACCTGACCAGCCGCTACGGCATTCTGTTGATCCTCGATGAGATCGCGGTCGGCTTCGGCCGCACCGGCAGGATGTTCGCCTGCGAGCATGAGGATGTCTGCCCCGATATCCTTTGCCTCGGCAAGGGGCTCACCGCCGGCTACCTTCCTATGGCAGCCACCCTCACCACTGACACCATCTGGCGGGCCTTCCTCGGGAGCCATGCAGACGGCCGGGCCTTCTATCATGGCCACACCTTTGGTGGAAATCAGCTGGCTGCAGCAGTTGCCTTGGAGTCACTCCGCCTGTTTGAAGATGAGGAACTCCTTGAGCGACTGCCAGGTGTCATTAGCCACCTGGAGCGCCAACTTCAACAACTGGCAGATCTGCCGCATGTCGGCGACATCCGGCAGTGTGGACTGATGGCAGGCATTGACCTCGTCACCACGAAAGAGACGGCAGAACCCTATCCCTGGGAAGAGCGGATGGGTGCACGTGCTTGCCTAGCCGCCCGCAGCCACGGGGCACTGCTACGACAACTTGGCGATACGGTAGTGATCATGCCGCCGCTGTCGATCAGCGTTGACGAACTCGACATGCTGATCGCTGCCACCGCCGCTGGGATTACGTCAGTGACTGGCTTGTCAGGTCCCTGATTCAGAGACCCGCCGCCACAGCCATGAATTTTACAAGACACCCACACCTGCCGCCCGGAATGCGTTCGCTCACGGAAGCACTCCTGAAAAACCCACTTCCTGAATATATCTCTCCCGATCCGGCAACACGATAGCTAAGTTCTGCTTGAGCAGATTCGGTACCGCCGATTCAGCAACCCGCAAACCAGTCAGCATCACGTGTTCCTGAGCCTATAAAAGTGGGACGTCGACAGGCCCACTGACGAATTGTCGGCCGATCTATCCCGGAGCCGGACGTTCATCCTCGGAAAGGGGTTCAAGCCGGAGGAGACCATCCGACGACGCCGTGCCACAGCGAAAATAGTGCCAGCAACTCTCTTCATCAGGACTGAACCCGAGGAAGACACCAACGACCTGCACACCTTCGGCGACCGCCCGCCTCACTAACTCCTGAAAGCCGTCGACCACCGCCGCGCCACGCCCAGCGGCAAAACTATGATTTCGCGGCCGAATGCCTTGTTCCCACAGCCCGACATGCCGACAGAAGTACTCCGCTTCGCGGTGGCTGATAAAAAGAGGAAGAAATTGAAAAGCATCCCCATTGATCAGCCTCTGTGAGGCGATGAATTGCGGTTGCCCAAACCGAACAAGATGCCAACGGGACGTTGCCATAACCTTCCTCCACAGCGGACTACTATTTGCTAATTCAGCGTAGGCGCCCCGCTCACCGGAACAACCTCGACTCCACACAAAAACCAAAATGACCGGCCCGGCAACCCAGGCCTTGGTACGCCCGGCACCCCCACGTCCCCCCAAACGCAACCCTGCTGCACTCGTTACAAACCGCGGAATAGGACTCTAACCACCTCCGGCCACCAACTCGAACAGCCTTATCACCACCGCCGCCATAGGACACCGCGATGGCCCCCAATTCAGCAACCTTATCCCGCTGGCAGGTGATCAGTTGTTTGATGTGCATCGCAACCGTTGCCCACGGTGCTGGTTGGCCCTGTCACACGATCGACCAGACATCACGCGGTGCCGACGGAGTGCGACTGGGGGACGTCAATCATGATGGTTTCATGGATCTCGTGACCGGCTGGGAAGAAGGTGGCGTCACGAGGCTCTCCCTCAACCCGGGACCAGACCACGTAAAAGACGCGTGGCCCTCCGTCACAGTTGGCCCCGCCAGCAACGTTGAAGACGCGGTCCTCGCAGATCTCGACGGTGACGGCGCGCTCGACGTCATCTCCTGCTGCGAAGGCACGACCGCAACAATGTACGTCCACTGGGGACCGAAGGAGACCGCTAACCTACTGGACGCCGCCGCCTGGAAGACCCAGGCAATTCCCGCGACGGCGGGCAAACAGATGTGGATGTACTGTAGCCCTCTTCAGATTGATGGAGCCGGTGGAATTGACCTGCTCGTCGGCTCAAAAGGCCCTAAGGCAGCCGTGGGCTGGCTGGCATCATCCGGCGATCCCCGAGACCTCACCACCTGGCGGTACCACAAAATACATGATGCTGGATGGATCATGTCGCTCGAACGTGACCAGCCTGTCGGGCAGAAGCCCCAGATCCTCGTAACCGACAGAAAAGGCCCCACGCGATCTGTCTATCTCTTGAGTCTGCCGCGCTGGAAAGAATGGAACCGCTTCAATCTCGAGTCGGGAAAATCGGAATACATGTTCGGCTGTATCACGCAACCCGCCCATACGTGGGCCGTTGCCACTCGAAACGGTGAACTCAAACAGTTTGCGCGGGCGATCCTCCCCACCGGCTCAGTGGCACCCGCCATCACTGTCAAGCACATCCCAAACCCGTTCTCAATCCAGCATGGAAAAGCCGTGGCCTACGGTCGAATCGACGACGACTCCACCGCTGATTTTGTCGTTTCCTTCAACACAACAAAGCACCGGGGCAAACCCGGCGTTTGTTGGATCAAGGTTGACCGTACAAGAACCCCAGAGAACTGGACCACGCATGACATCTCCGGTCTGGCCGGCAAGAAGTTCGACCGCATTGAACTCCTCGACATAGATAGTGACGGTGACCTTGATGTCTTGACCTGCGAAGAAGTCGATAACCTGGGCGTGATCTGGTACGAGAACCCCTCCGGATAGGAATGCCTTCCACCGCGGCCTTGCCTGCTGCGTGCCGGACGCTCATCTTGCGAAAAAGTTCCCTGCCACTTTGGTGGACGACCTACGGCGTCTGTGGGCCGGTCACCACACAATAGAAGGCGTTGACTTCTTGGCCGTCGGCGGTTGCAAAGACTGGCGCCAGTTCGTGGGTGCTGGCCGCCAGCCGCGTTTTGAAGCGTATCGCTGTGTCGCCAGCCGAGACCGGTTGCTCGCCACGATCTTTTCCGTCAATCCGTAAGGTGGCTGAGACAAATGGCACCTGCTTTCCCGGCGTTTCGCGGAAGGCCCTGCTCGCCCCGGGCACACCAGCACCGGCAGGCAAGCCTGCCACAATAGGGTGGTCTGCCTCGGCAGGCCACCGGCGGACCTCCACGGTGTAGTCACCCGGCGTCACCACCTTGACGGCCCAGTGCCACGCTGGCCTGCTCGGCTTTCCGTTAGCCGCGGCGACAGGTCCTCTAGACCGGCCAGCCCGGTACCCCTGGGCCGCCCGGACTGCCTGCTGATTCCATGGAGAGAGCCCCTCACCGATCCAGTCGTGACAGGTGAGGCTCACCACCGGTGCCGCGGGATGCCCCAGATAGATCTCAGTCGTCTGTGCAAAAGTGGGTTCGAGTTCGGCCCACCACGTGTCGTAGAAGGCCGTCATCGCCTCGACCTGCTGAGGGTTGTCGTCAGCAATGTTCTTGCGCTGCCCGGGATCAGCCACAATGTCAAAGAGTTCCGTCCCGTTCACCAGCCGCCAGCGCTGTGACATCACCGCCGTCTGCTTCCACTTGATCGGATCACGCACCCGCTGCGAATCGGTCACCAGCATTCGATCCGGCCACTGCGGATCAACGGCCGGGTCAAGCAGCGATCTGATGGAAACACCGTCCCATCTTACCCCATCGGGATTCTTTCCCCCAGCGATCTCGACAAGCGTCGGCACAATATCAACGGCATGACAAAGCCGATCCGAGACATGCTGCCTGTTCCAGCCTGCGGCGGGCCAGTGCGCAATGAATGGAACTCGGTGACCGCCATCATACTCGCTACCTTTTTTACCTCGCATCCCGGCATTGAAGACCTCATGGCCGGTCGCCGTGCCGTTATCGGTCGTGAAGATGAAGAGAGTGTTTTCTGCGACGCCAAGCTCTTCAAGAAGCGCCCGTGTCGCACCAACGTTATCGTCGATATTTGTGATCATGCCGTAGAAGGCCGAGATGGCAGCAGGCTGACCGGGGTAACGATCAAGATACTCCTGCGGGCAGTGCAGGGGACCGTGCGGGGCGTTTGTGCTGATGTAGGCAAAAAACGGTTTGCCTGCCTCGGCCTGATCCTTGATGAATCGCCGGGCCTGCGTGAAGAACACGTCGGTACAGAACCCGTCAGCGGGGACGATCGTCCCGTTGTGGAAATAGGTGCCATCAAAATAGGCGTTGTCCCATAGATCGGGCGTCTGCCCGACGCCACCACCGCCATGCCTATAGACCTCGGCAAACCCGCGGTCCTCCGGGCGGTAAGGATAGTTGTCACCCAGATGCCATTTGCCGAACATGCCGGTGACATAGCCGCTGTCAGTGAGCAGTTGCCCGAGCGTCACCTCGTTCTCCCGCAGCATTGAGCGGCCGTTGATCGTATGCCAGACCCCGGTGCGATCGGTCCAGTGGCCGGTCATCAACGCTGCCCGCGTGGGCGAACAGGTGGGGGCGACATGGTAATCGGTCAAACTTGTCGATTCGGCCGCGAGGGCGTCAATCTGTGGCGTCTTGATGATCGGGTTCCCGGTATGACCGAGATCCCCGTAGCCCTGATCATCGGCGATAACAAGCACAATGTTGGGTGGGGTATCGGCCGCCCACAGAGCCGACGAACACACCATGCCTGCGAATACAACCCAGATCTTCATACTCTTGTTCCTCCAAGACAGCGGTGGTCTGTAGTCTACGGGAATCAATCGCCAACACCACCAGAGTCCCGTTCACACCTGGCTGTTTTCTGTCGCCACCACGCGGGGAGTCCGGCAGTTGATCGGAGAGGCGGCTTGCCACACCCCGACCCGCCGGGGTACAAGAAGCAAGCGTCGGAGTTTCGCGACGTCCCGCCCTTGCTGCGGTCTCTGCGGCCGCTCCTCCCCCAAAAAGCCCACCCATGAGCATCTTCGTCTTCGGGCACCGCAACCCCGATACAGACGCGATCTGCTCGGCGATTGCCTATGCCGACTATCTTCGCAGAAGCGGCCAGGCCGACACCATCGCTGCCTGCTGTGGAACGCCAAATCCGCGGACGGAATACGTGCTCCGCAAGGCAGGCCTGCCGCCGCCGAAAATCATCATGGATGTCAGGCCGGTGGCCGAAGATGTCTGCCGGCGGGAAACGATTACGGCTCGCTTCGGCGAGGCCTTCTTCGAGGCCTATCGCCGGATGCGGGAGTGGGATCTCCGGGCCATTCCGGTCGTTGACGATGCCCACCGGGTCGTGGGTGTGCTCTCGGTCCTGGAACTGATGGAACTCCTCTTCCGAAACGAGGGCGACCCCATCAAATCCAGAACGGTCGCTACCAATCTCCAGAAGATCACTGAAGCCCTCGGGGGTACTTTCCAGCATGCCGTCCAGCCGGACCGTCGAGATCAACTGCTCGTGATGGTCGGTGCGATGAGTTCAGATGGCTTCACCGCCCGCATGCAGCAGTTCGATCGCGATCGGGTGATCGTGGTCTGCGGTGACCGCCCCACCATCCAGTTACCGGCCATCGAACAGGGTGTCCGCGGGCTGGTCATCACCGGCGGTTTTGAACTCAGCCCTGGACTTATTGAATTGGCAAAGGCCCGTGGTGTCTCCGTGCTACTGAGTCCCTTTGACACCGTCAACACCACCACCCGCATTCGCTCGTCACAGTTCATCGACCCTGCAGTCGACCGGAACGTCGTCACGCTGCCGGCGAAGATGCGGCTGACCGAAGCCCGAAGCATCGTCGAACGATCCACCCAGCCGGTGTTTCCCGTGGTTGAGGACGACGGGCTGCTTGCTGGGATTTCCTTTAAATCAGATGTAATCAACCCGCCCCGGCCCCGTCTCGTGCTGGTCGATCACAATGAACTCACCCAGGCTGTTGCAGGGATTGAAGAGGCTGACATCGTCGAAGTGCTCGACCATCACCGGCTTGGCGGCGGCCTGAAGTCGTCTCAGCCGATTCGCTTCGTCAACGAACCGGTCGGCTCGACCTGCACCCTGGTGGCCCGCCAATTCCGCGCTGCCGGGCTTGAGCCCGACCCGGCCGTCGCCCTCTGCATGGCCTCCGGCATCATTTCCGACACCCTCTTCCTCCGCAGCCCGACCACGACCGATGTTGATCGGGAAATCCTCAGTTGGCTGCGAGAACGGTGCGACGTGGATCTCGACGCCTACGCTCGGGAGTTCTTCGAGATTGGGTCGGCGCTGCGATCAAGTACGCCAGAGGGTGTGATCCGTGAGGACTGCAAAGAGTTCCTCGAGCAGGGTGTTCGGTTCTCGATATCGCAGATTGAGGAAACCGGGTTCGACCTCTTTTGGGAACGCAAGGACGAACTCCTGGCTGCCCTGGCCGCCTACGCCGAGAAGCAGGGACTCGATTTTTCTGCGCTGCTGATCACCGACGTCGTCAGCAACAGCTCCTTGCTGCTACTCTCCAAGGAAACGGAGGCGTGGGAGGAAATTAACTACCCACGAATCGACCCGGGGCTCTATTCGCTGAAAAATGTCGTCAGCCGTAAAAAACAACTGCTTCCCCTGCTGACGCAACTGATCCAGACGACCCTGGTCTAACCCAGAGCATCCCTACTGCGCGACTGACTTGCTGCCCTCGGCCGAACCACCGATGGGTGCCCCCTCTGGGAGAGGCCGGCAGGCCGCCGCAATCCCGAGCCGGTGTAACTCTTCGCGGATCGCCCGGTACTGCTCAAAGCTGTCCGGATAGCACCAGAGTGTCACGGTCGTCGCGGGCGTCACCCCGGCGAGAACGGTACGAAACCGGGACTGGCGGGCGAGGGCGTAGCTGAGCAGTTCACCACAATCACGCTGGGCGGGACGGGCAACCCACTCGCGGCTTCTCACCATTACCTGCCCGGCACTGCGATTCACCTGCACTTCAACGACGTAATCAAGGAAGAAGTCCTGCACCGGCCCGACCGTCTCAACACGGGTCTGCATCGCTGCCAGCGAGCCACCGTGTCGCTGCGTCCGCGCCTTGGCCTCCTCGAACAGCTCTGTGAGCGGGATGTAGGCGATCCGACCCCCGGCAATGCGGAAATGCATCTCATCACCGGTGACCGTCCTCCCAATCGGCGTCGGGTAGGCGAGCAACTCTTCCGTGGTCTGCGGCGCATGGGCAATCCCCTCGGCCTCAAGCGTACACCGCTCAATCTCCGCCTTGAGCCGCTGTCGCTGGGTTGCCGCCTCGGCAGCCTGAACCTGCCGTGCATCCAACGCCTGCTTCCGAACCGCAACCTCACGAGTGGCAGCCGACACGGCCGTGGCAAGATGAATGCGAGCATTCCCTGCATCGGTGACTGTTGCCACAAGTTGCTTGGCTTCCTCATCCAGACTCACCAGTTCACTTTCCGACGAGACGATCGCATCCTCAAGGCGTTCGATTTCGGTAACAAGATCAAGTACTTCCGGCGTGGGCGAATCGACTGCCTTGACGGTGAGGAACTGCACGCGGGCACCAATCACCATGACAAGGATGATCAGGATGCCAACGATGTTGGTGACAATGTCGAGAAAGGAATCGTGTCCTCCCGCACTGTCTTGCTTTGCTCGAAACCTGCTCATCGCCTAGCCTCCTCGATCGCTGCCGACGACTCTCTCTGGGCGGTGCGTCGACGCTGCTTCACAACCGGCAACCGTTCGACCTCATCAGTCCGCTGTTTCAGACGCGTGTTGAGCCCGCTGCCTGCCAGCAACTGCTGCAGATCGGCTCGCCGACCACCTCCGTCAGGCGTCTCGCTGAGGATTAACTCCGGCTTCCAGTAGAGGCGATCTCCCGCGATGCCCCAGCTGTCAACCCGGCGTCGCACTGCTGCCACGAGGGCATCAACCGAATCAACTGTTTGCGCTAAGACTGGAATCCGGACCACAACGCGGCGGCCGGCATCATCGAGCAGTCGTAGTTCATCCGCCGCACATTCAAGCTGGATGGGACGAGTCAGCGGAATATACCGTTGCGACGTGGCAAAGCTCGCCCAGTCACTGCCGCGGACACCGGCCAGTGAGCCACCGCCACCCGCTCCCTGGGAAGCGTTTGCCTGGTTGCTGCCACCGGCCTGCTGGCTGTCCATGCTCATATTCAGCGGTAGCTGAGGCCCACACGTCATCCCACCACCGGCCCCGCCGCCCGCAGCGGGTGAGCCCGTCGCGGAGTCACCTTGGCCAGCACCGGCAGACCCGCCACTACCTGTTCCGCCCGCCGCTGCCAGCACATTGTTTGCTGGACCGCCAACGGCCCCAGCAGTCGCACCACCACTGCCCCCGTCACGACCACCCGCAGCAGTCGGGGCGGTGCCTCCATTCGTCTGTTGGCTTCCACCTAGCATGCCTACCGTCACCGCCAGGCCCTCAGGCAAACCACCGGCTGTACCACCTCCCGGCTGCCCCCCTGGCTGGCCGGTGCCACTGCCGAAGGCGGCTTCTCCTCCAGCACCTCCAGGAATCTCACCCGCTGCTGAACCACTCCCTGTCAGGCTGCCTGTGGAAACAGCCGAAGGACCGCCCTGGCCGATCCCAGCTGCCACGCCGCCACGCCCGAGCCCGCCGGTCGCCGTGCCCGCTGCAACCGGCCGACCGGCTGGTGCTGCTCCCCCAGCCGTCCCCGTCAGCCCACCATTCCCTTGACCGCTTCCAAGGCCATCGCCTCGGCCCGAACCGTTCCCGGCCCCGCCGCTCCCAGGCTGCCCCTGAGCGGCCTGCTGATTGGCCCAATCCCACCGCGACTGATCTCCCAAGACGGTTGGCCCACTGTCGGCGACGATACCACCACGCACTGATGAGGCACGGTACTGCTTCCCCGTGGGCCGCCTTCGTCGTACCGCCGAACCGGTCTGAGCAAGCCAAGCCAACCGCTCGCGAGCTTCGTTGATCGCCTGCATCTCGATGTCCTGCAGGGCAAGGTCTTTCTTGGGAAAGGCGATGGTCCAGTCTTCATCGATCAACTGATATCCAAAATCACTTCCCCATGAGCCGAGTGCCTCCCGGGCTGCGTAGTAGGCCATCACCCCCGAGGGCCGCACCAAGAGCAATGGATAGGGCCGCAAGGCTGGATCATCCTGACTCACCGCCTGCCGAGCCAGGTATTCACGCGCCGCCCGCAGGGCACTGGCCAGCGGGTTGCCGGGGCCCGGGGGTCCCTCAAAGTCATCGGGGTTGAGCCGAATGCCCTCCGGCTGCAAGAAGACTCCGTCAAGAGAGCACTCAATAAAAAGGGGACGACGATGGGTTCCTGACTTCCCTTCATAAGGCACCACGGCGTAGGCAGGCGGACGCGAGTCACGCTCGCGGCGGGCCTCATCCAGGCTTTCGCGAGCCGACGCCAAGGCCTCCTCGAGGGCTGCCAGTTCCGCGGCATCAGGACTATCGGCATCCGCATCAGCCTCCAGCCGAGCATCGATCTGCTGCAGTTCCTTCAGCTCGGCGGAAAGTGTTCGCGAATGCTCTTCAATGCCGGCGAGCTGCAGCCGCAACGACTCGAGGTCGGCCCCGGTCTGCTCTCGCATGGCTGCCAGCTGTTCAAGCCGCCACCGCAGGTTCTCCGCTGCAAGCCGTAACTCCGCTGCCTGTTGCTGGGCCTGATCCGCCGCCGCCTGCTGGTCCTGCTGCCCGGCGGAGTAGCTAAACAGCACGAGCAGCACCAGCAGCGCACCCATCGTGCAGAGGAGTACCGCCAGGAAGGGGAACAGCGACATCGCCGTTCCCTCCCGAATACGCGATCGATTCATGCGACCTTTCCAACGGAAGGTGTGGCAGCGGATTCCAGACGCCCTCCGGTCACCTCGCGCGAGCGGGCGGCCAACAACTGCGTCGCGGCAGAAAGTGAAATGACTGCCTCTTCAAACCGACCAGAGGCCGTCACCGCTGCAAGATTGTTTTCGAGGGACCGTTCCAGTGCGGTGATTTCATCGAGCATCGCGACCACCTTCTCGAGGGACGCAGTCTGCCCGACCAACTTCTCCTGGTGGCGTTCCAAGGCGCCGACGGCGGTCTCCATCGTCTGGGCTGCCTGTTCCCACCGGCCATCGCGTTCCCCTGCCAGTTCCCGATGGGCGTCAACCAGACTTTCCCGCCAGGTCGCAAGGGTCTGATCAAGTGCTGTCGCGAGGGTCTCCCGCAGCCGCTCTGAGAGCCCGGCAAACACGGCTTCGAGGCTTCCGGCCGCGACACGCTCCAACTCTCTCCACGAATGGGTTTGGGCCTCAATGAGTTGAGCCGAACTCCGGCCAACCGCATCGCCGAGGCGGGCAACTGCCAACGCAGAACCGTCGGCAACGCCATCGGTCTGAAACCGACCTGCGAGCATGTCCCAGGCCCGCTCATCAACCTGCTCAAGCAGTGACTGCTCACTTCGCTCAATCACGAACTGCACGAACATCAACAGCATCGACAGGCCAAGTGCGGTAGCCGTGGTATCAAAGGCAGTACCGAGCCCGGCGACTACTCCAGAGATGTTTTCCAACTGCGTGGGCGAAAGATTGGCGATTGCCACCGTGATCCCAATCACCGTCCCGAGGAAGCCCATGATCGGAATTGCCCAGACGACAAACCGCACCAATCCGTAACTGGCATGGGCACGGGCCGCATCGATGTCGGCGAGATACTTGAGGTGATCTTCGAGATCGTCCGCCTCGCCAGTGCGAACGACCAGGTCGAGCGCGTCACAGATCCGCTGTGAAAGGGATCCGGTCGTTGAGCCATCCTCCTCATCCTGAACCTGCCGGACCAACATGGCCGCATCGGAGGGGTGCTGACCACCGGCCGGTGCAGGGGGCAGTATGGACAGCCCCAACTCCCGCCGCTGGCCCACGAGGGTCAGCAGTTTGAGGCCCAGACTGCTGAGGCCGACACAAAAGAGACCAACCTCGATGTACTCAACCCAGTGGCCTGCAAGGTAGCGAACGACATATTCGTTGCTAATTATCCCCCAATGGATCAGTGCAAAGAACGAACACGCCAACCCAGGGCCCCACAGTAAAGGGGACCGAAATAGCAACCGGGTAAGAGACGAGAGACTCGACACGCGACACCTCCAAGGGCGAACTGAATGGCGGGCAATGGGCGGCCAGCGCCACCGGACAACCCTTCTCATCGGCCCGCCTTCCCCAGGCCGTTCACCCAAACTTTCCGGAAAAGTAAGGCGTTGCGGCACCCCCGCGAACCTGGGTAAACAAGGCAGGAAGGGAAGTGGATCGCCTCGAACGGAGTGGCCGCAGATCACCTACCGGCTCCCAGCAGCCACCCACCATCCCGGCCCCAAAGTGGTCTTTTCTGATCAGGTGGCGGCGTTCACACTCCTAACCAGACTGACCAGACGCAGCCTGTCACCAACCGGATCGATCACAGTCCGGGCCCCGTCCCCTCAAAAGGGCTTGCCGATGCCTCCCGCCACCCACCACCGCCAGCGTCTCCCCCTGTCCACGGCCTGGACGAACCTGCTCAGCCGTCTTGCGATCATGCTGGCGACGGGACCCCTGTGCGGGCAGGCCTGCCAGACCACCGAGGCCGCTGCTTCGGATTCGCTTTGGGTGTCAACCACGCCGCTGGATGCAAGTCGGCAACTGCTGTTGGTGGTCGATCCGCTGCAACAGGTCCTCGCCGTCTATCACGTTGATACAGCAACCGGCATCGTTACCCTCCGCAGCACCAGGGCCCTCGCGTATGACCTGCAACTGGAAGACTTCAACGCCGCTGAGCCCAAACCCGGGGCATTGAAAAAGATGCTGCAGGTAGGGGGAACAGTTCCGCCCCCGCCTGTGACC
>WTHB01000162.1 GCA_011523305.1 Planctomycetaceae bacterium
GGAATGTCGAGCAGGCAGTGCGGCTCGCCGTCAGGCCGCATTGCCGCGGCAATGCAGGCGAGCGAGTTAGGCATGCCCTTGGCGGCGTTGGTCGTGCCATCGACCGGGTCGAGGGCGATCTCGTAGTGCGGCGCGTTGTCGGCCCAGGTGCCGACCTTCTCCCCCTTGAACAACCCTGGGGCCTCGTCCTTGATGCCCTCACCAATCGTCACCTCGCCCCGCATGTCGACCAAATCAAACATGCCGCGGATCGCATCGCAGGCTGCGGCGTCGGCCTTTTCCTTCTCACCGCGGCCCAGCCACTGCAGGGTGTTGAGGGCCGCCACCTCGGTGGCACGGAGAAAGTCGAATTCGATCTGACGTTCGATATCGGGCTGGGGCATCGCTGGAAACTCCAGTGCAAAACGTGCGAAATGTTCGAAACACAGCCGCCTGGGAGTGTTGTAACGATTGTCGGACCCACGAAAACATATTTGTCGGAAAAGTATGCCGAGCAGGCTGACTTTGCGGCCTGGCGAACCTAGACTGCTTGAAGACGCTCACGAAGCCCCCTGACGAGTGCCGGAACTGCCCGTATCTGGTCACTGCTCTGGAACCTCCCTCGCACCCCACACGACTACAGCACGATGCCTGAAGAATTCCGGATTGAAATCCCGCCAATCGACCCCCGCTGGGCCCGCTCGCTCGTGTCGCTGGCGGCCGTTGTGTTGGCGACCCTTGCGCTACTCTCCAGCAGCGTCTACTCCGTCGGCACCGAAAGTGTCGGCGTCATCCAGCGGTTCGGCCGCTACGTTGGCACCGTCGATCCCGGCCTGCGTTTCAAACTGCCCCTGGGCATCGATCGCGTCACCATTCTGCCGGTCAAGCGGCAACTGAAGATGGAGTTCGGCTTTGGCACCGGCGGGGCGAGCGACCGCTTTCAGATCTCGCGAGAGCAGGATCGCGAGGCCGACATGGTTACCGGTGATTTGAACGCCGCTCACGTGGAGTGGGTGGTGCAGTATGAGATCAGCGATCCGGAGCAGTACCTGTTCAACCTGCGTGAACCGGCAGCCACGCTACGCGACCTGTCTGAAAGTGTCATGCGGGAGGTGGTCGGCGACCGTACTGTTGATGAGGTGCTGACCATCGGCCGACAGGGCATTGAAAACGCCGCCATTACAAAACTGACTGAACTGGTCACCGAACTGGAGATGGGCCTGCGGGTGCAGCAGGTGCAACTGAAGAACGTTCACCCGCCGTCGGCTGTGCAGGCGTCGTTTGACGAGGTCAACCGCGCCCAGCAGGAACGCGAGGAGATGATCAACCGGGCCAACGGTGAGTACAACAAGGTTGTCCCGCGAGCTCGCGGCGAAGCCGAACGCAAACTGCAAGAGGCCGAGGGCTATGCCGTCAAGCGAGTCAATGAAGCCAAGGGTGACGTTGCCCGATTCAAGGCCCTGCTCGAGCAATACGAAAAAGCCCCTGATGTCACGCGGCAGCGGCTCTATCTCGAAACCATGAGCGACATCCTGCCGAAGATCGGCAGCAAGGTGATTCTTGACACCGACGTGCAGCAGTTTTTGCCGCTGATGAATCTGCAGCAGTTCCAGCCGGAGAAGAAGCGATGAGCCCCGTGCCAATCAACCACCCTGCCCTTGTCTTTGCTCGTCGGGTGACTGATGCCCTGTTCTCGCCAGCGGGGCTCGCCGGAGCAGTGCTGCTGGCGATCATCGTCTTCGGTTGCGCGTACACAGTCGATCAGACCGAACAGGTCGTGATCACGCAGTTTGGCCGGCCGGTGGGTGACCCCATCAATGCGGTTGATTCCGAGAGCGGTGCAGGACTCCACTTCAAAATTCCGGTCATGCAGACCGCCAACCGCTTTGACAAGCGAATTCTTGAATGGGATGGCCAGCCGAGTGAGATGACCACCCGCGACAAACTCTATGTAGTGGTCGACACGTTTGGCCGCTGGCGAATTGCTGACCCGCTGAAGTACTTTCAGAGCCTGCGAGATGAACGCAGCGCCCTGTCACGGCTTGATGACATTATCGGCAGCGAAACTCGCAATGTAATCGCTCGACATGATTTGATTGAGGTTGTTCGGTCAGACAAAGAACGGACGCCAGAGCAAGACGCGTTGCTTGCTGAGTCTGGTGGGACGATCGGCGAACTACCACCAATTCGGATTGGTCGCCATAAATTGGAAGATGAAATTTTGGCTGCTGCGTCACCAAAGGTGGGGCTTTGGGGTATTGAGTTGCTTGATGTGAAGATTAAGCGGCTGAACTACAAGCGGGGCGTGATCGAGAAGATCTACGATCGGATGGTGTCAGAGCGACTTCAGATTGCCGAGCGGTTTCGGTCGGAAGGAGCCGGCGAGGCGGCGAAGATCGATGGCAAGCGGGAACGCGAACTGCAGCAGATTCAGTCTGACGCCTACCGGCAGGTGGAAGAAGTTCGCGGCAAGGCTGACGCCGAGGCTTCTGAAATTTATGCCAACGCCTACACCGCTAGCTCAATGGCGGCTGATTTCTACGCGTTCGTGAAAACGCTCGACACCTATCGGGAAACACTCGGCCGCGACAGCACCCTGGTGCTTTCCACTGACAGTGACCTGTTTGGGCTGCTCAAGGGCATTTCGGCTCCGGATGCCCAGTAGGGCAGAATCAAGCGATTTTCGGACCGGGAATATGTCGCGAGCCTGCTGGCTTACCAGCCGCAGCTATCTGGTGGTCGAAGCACGTTCCCGTCTCCTGCACGGCCCCGGGCGAGGGCATGGCTTCGGAGCGTGGCCTCATCGACGGTGATGGCTGACCGCACCAACTGAAAAACCACCGCAACAGGTGGTGCACCAAAGCACGCCAAGAGTTGATCAAACGCGGCCGGTGGACAGCTTCCTTTCAGGTCGACGAGCAGCACTCGATCGTCACGTTCGAACAACGTGCCATCCACCTGCCACTGCAGCCCCTCGCGGGGGCTTGTCCAGACGAAGGACCCGTCAGGTTCGGCGTACAGTCGGGGTAGACTTGAAAGCCGCAAAAGTGCTTCATCGCAGAGAATCGGCAACGGCTCGGCGAACTGATCGGGTCGTAGGGCGAGTGTCGGCCAGGTGCCCCACTGGTCCTGCAGCGGTGGGCCGGCAGCGATCGGCTCAGCCATGATTGGTTGGGCGTGGAGTGTTGCCTCAAAGGCGTAGGTGTTTGACAGGGGTGTGGTCATGAGGGTGGCTGTTGCACGGTCTGTTCGGTGACCCACTGGGCATACGCCCGGCTGGCTGTCGCTGGAAGGCTGACGATCTCGGGCAGGTCATACGGATGATTCGCTTCGATGGCTATCTGGCAGGCCGCCTGGCAGACAGCAGTGGTTTTGGCCACCAGTCGAAACTCCTCGGCGGTTTCCAGTTTCCCCTGCCAGCGATAAATGCTCCGGATGGGGCCATCAACCTGGACACAGGCAGCCAGGCCCGCCTCTACCAGGCGTTTGCCGCACGACTCGGCGGCTTCGGCTGACCCAAAGGTGGAAAGGATCAGGGCAACAGCGTGCGGTTCTACTACATCTGTAAGTGGCATGGGCGATTTATTTTGCAGGCGGCTGACAATCAGAAAAACACTTTGAAGTGTTTCATGCGGCCAGCCTGTTTGCCAGTGCCTCGGTCATCGGACATGCCACGCCCAACAGTCGCTGGTTAGAACCGCAGTCTCCAGATGGCTGCAGTCAGGAATCCCCAGCCGACAAGAAGCAGCACGCCGCCGATCGGCACGATCGCGCCCAGCCAGCGGAGCCCCGTGAGGGCGAGAATGCTGAGAAATCCACTAAAGATAAACACCCCGACTACAAAACAGCCAGCCGCGGCCGTCAGCAGCGTTGGAGCAACACTCGAGTTGCTGGACGTTGCCAGTCCGCAGATTGCCAGGACCGCCACCGCATGGAACAGACAGTAGCGGACCGCGGTTTCCCAATTGGCTGCCTGCCCATTGGCCTCAAGCAAGGTCTTTAGCCCGTGGGCCCCGAAGGAACCGGCGGCGACGCCAATGAATCCGAGAATTGCCCCGGCAACACAAAAGATTTTGAGCATGGCAAAAGCCGCTGGGTGTCAGAGACCTGTCGGCGGCCTCCATCAGGGCCGCTCCACACCCAGCAGTTTATCCTCTTCCTCTTCCTGGATGATGATTCGCGGGGTCACCATCAGCATGAGGCTCTGTGTCGTTCGAGCGATACCTACATTCTTGAATAGCCGGTTGACGTAGGGGATTTTCGAGAGGATTGGCACGCCGTACTCGTTGCGGCCTTCCCGCATCCGCTTGATGCCGCCCATCAGCACCGTGCCACCATCCGGCACACTCACGGTTGTGGTCACCGTGGTGAACCGGAACTCAGGCTGTTGAATGGTGGTGCCGTTGGAACTGAAGGCCTGCTCCGAGGCGGACTGCGTCTGAAACGAGAGACCAGGCTGAAACGGGAGAACGCCTCCAGTATCGGCCTGCGTCCCTTGCTTTTCGTCGCTGCTCTTTGCAGTGGTTGAGCGTTCACCCTCGAACTGAAACTCATCGACCTGTCCGATTTCGGAGAAGAACGGCACAAGCGTCAGCCGCACGAACCGTCGGTCACTGGAGACAACGGCCTGAACATTCACGCTGGTGCCCTCGGAGAGCACTGTGATTACAGGCTGCTGGGCTGCGGCAAAGTCTCCCACCACTGGCACAACGCTCGTGACAAAGGGGCGTTGGGTGGTATCTGAGACGTAGGCATTCTGCCCGTTGAACAAGGTCACCTTCGGGGCCTGCATGATGTTGCCGCGGGTATTGCCCTGAGCGGCCTGGATCAGGAAGTAGGCCTCGATATCGGAGAGAATTGCAAAGCCGAAGTTGGCAGCCGAAGTCGTCACATCAGGCAAGCCGGGCATGGTTGGCACGGTGCCAGCCCCAAAACTGTTCTGCCGAAATGGAATTGAGAAAAAACTAGGGTTTTGGGCCTGCTGATTGTTTGTGCCAGTGTTTCCTCCAGTGTTTCCTCCAGTGTTTCCTCCGGTGTTGCCTCCGGTGTTGCCTCCGGTCTGCGTACCTGTTCCGCCAATAGCCACCCCTGGTTGCCCGAAGGCATCGAGGCCAATGAGCTGGGACGGACCACCCGGGGCGGCGGTGAGACCGCGAGCGAAGGGGCTGGTGGAGCCACTCGAAGTCGGAATCGCTGTCATGTTAAGCGGGGCATTGACCCCGGTCTGAATGTTGAAGTCAAAGTCGACTCCGATGCGCTCGGCGAAAGCGTCGTCCAGAGTGATGAACCGGACCTCAATCGTCACCTGCAGGTCTTGGAGCCGCCGGAGTTGGTCGAGCAGGTCGGCAATCTCCTCATGAACTTCCTGGGTCTGGCTGACAACCAGGCTGAGGTTGGTCTGGAAGGGCGAAATCGCACCCGGCCCACCGACGGTGTTCCAGGTGGTCGGGGCGACCGTGTTCTGGATCAACTCAATCAGTGACGCAAAGTCAGCCTGTCCGCCACCACTTTGGCCGAAGGACGAGGCGGCTGAGGTGCCACCGCCGACCGACCCGCCTTGCAACTGACCGAGAACGTTCGAGTTGGGGCTCCCGGCACTGGACGTCGGTATGCCCATGCCATTGGTGATACCCGTGGGCGGTGGCCCTACCTCCACCTTCATGTCAGCCGGTGAGATCCGCGAATATCCATCCTGCAGGGCGCCGGTGATCCCGAGGTTGTCGGAGGAAAAGTTTGGGATGGGAATGACCAAGTCTGCCACCGGATAGGAGACGCTGTAGACCTCTCCCCGCACAAGTTGAGGGCTGGTGATCTTGAGCACCTCGTCGCGAATCACATAGTCGAGATGGAGTGGCTCCAAAAGCAGTTTGAGAGCGCTCTTTAGCGAGATCTTTTGGTCGAGTGAGATGGTCACCGGGGTGTCCGTGCCGACCGACTCGCTATCGAGGCCGACGAGATCGACATGGAGCGGCACCTGGGCCTGCTTCGCCAGTTCGTCGAGAACCTCGGCCAGAGGCCGGTCACGGTACCCGGCTTCAACAGGCGTCGACAGGCGTTCCTTGATCTGCAACTCGGCGGGAGACATCCGTGACCGGCCCTCGGCTGCCAGGCGGGCTCGGCTTTTGGTCAGGTCTTCCCAGTCGCGGGTTTCGGGAAACTCAATCGGGCCGACGAAGGGCATGCTGGAGGCCTCGGCGTCTTCGACGACATCGAGAATCGCACTGGCCTTGCTGCTGGCAAGAGACTTTTGCGTATCGAGGCGACGAATCACCCGACTCTGACTGAGGAGCTGCCGAGCAACAACGCTATCGGGTGAGAGTTGCGCGGCCTTTTTGGCGAGCACTTCGGCCTCAGCAAAACGCTGTTCGTCAATCAGGGTGTTGTATTGCTCGACCAGGGCAGCGAGACGCTGATCGACTTCAATCTTCTGTCCACGTTCGCGGTCAATTTCCGCCTCGATGGCAGCGTTCTGTTGGTCGAGCTCTAACTCAGCCCGCCGCTTGCCGGCAGTCTCTTCAATTTCAGCACGGGTGCGCTCCAGTCGTCTTCCCAGTAGTTTCCGGGTGGCGTCGGGGAGGCCCGTTTCAGCGGCCAGCGACTCCGCTGTGCGGTCGAGTAACTCGAGCGCAGCAAGTGGGTCGCTCTCGGTCAGACGCTTGGCTTCAAGCTGTCGGGCGGCCACCTCAGCCGACAGTTTGGCGGCGATGACGTCAGGCGGCAACTGCTCAGCGGCTGCCGGCTCCTCCACCGTTGAGTCGGCGGCATTCGCCGGAGCAGCGAGCAGCATGCCAGCGAGGACCGCGGCTGGCCACAAGCAGCAGAACACTGCCTGAATAGCCGAACAACGAGCGATGAGTCGCCCCAAAATGCGTGGCAAGGCCATGCCTGAAATCCTGTCGCGGGTGCATGAAATCGGTACTGGGCGGGAGAAGTAGCCGCCGCTGCCAATTCGGGTCAACCCCAAGACTGTGGCCCAGTGACAGCCAGATTGCCCCGTTTCTCTGGTTCACGTGGGTTGTTGCGAAGATGGGCTGCGACTGCCTTACGGAAAGATTTTTGCGACCAGACGGCTATGCCGGTGGTGAGCCCTCGGTCGCTGGGGAGAGCACCGGGGGCGTGGTATGGGCTGCGTCAGGCTCAGCAGGCGGCTGGCCGTCGGATGACACAGCGTTCGACCGTTTCCAGCAACTGGTCGAGGCGGAACGGCTTGAACAGCACCAGATCGACCCCGGCTTGGCGGGCCTTCACGATCGAGTGGCCGGGGTCGTAGCCAAACCCGGTCATCAGGATCATCGGCACGGTGGTGAGAATCTCCTGCAGTCGAATGAGCAGGTCATAGCCGCTCATGTCGGGTAGCCGGATGTCAGCGAGGATCGCATCGTAGGCCGTGGCATCGGCCGCTTTGACCATCGACACTGCCTCGTTGCCGTCCCGGGCGGTTTCGACAATGCATCCTTGCCGCTCCAGCAGACAGTGTGCGGCGGCCCGCACTTCATCGTCAGCGTCCACCACCAGAATGGTCCGCCCTCGCAGGTTCTCTCGCTGGCCTGCCAGCCGGCCCTTTGACTGGGCGTAACTGGGGGTCATCTTTTCGCCCACCCGCTGAATGACTTGCTTGATGTCACGGGCGTTGTGGAGAATCCGTCGTAGCTTCTCGACCACGTCTGGGTCATGGCCGATGTACCGCTCCATCACGTTGACCGCATCGTTGAGAATCTGATCAACGGGCAGGGCCACCGCCGCATGAATGGCCTCAACGCTCTCCGCTGCTGTGCAGGCCTTTTCGGCCACCAGCAGTTCAAGGGTGTTGAGCGCCGCTGCGACATCCTGAGAAAAGATTTCGAGAAACTGCAGATCGATCTCAGAGAAACTGCCCGGCTCGGGGCTTTCCACATTGAAGGTGCCGATGACCTCGGTATGCAGCAACAAGGGCACCGTGATCGAACTCTTGGCGTCCTTGCAGCCTTCCAGAAAGCGGGAGTCCTCGATCGTGTTGTCGCAGAGATAGCTATGCCCCGTGGCGGCCACGTAGCCGGTGACGCCATTGTTTTCCTCGCGGGCATAGAGCACCCGTGACTCTGCCTCGGGCTGCATGCCTTCGGCCAGCAGGGGCTCCAGCCGGCTTGTCTGCCGATCGAGCAGCCGAATCTCGAGCACATCAAACTTCAAAAGGTCTTTCGAGTAGTGGATGATGTTGCTTTTGAGCAACTCAATCCGCTCCTCGACAGTCATGTCGGCCAGTTCAGTCGGGGCCAGGTCGGCGAGGGTCTGGCCCGCTTGATGAATGGCAGCCCGCTTTTGTTGTTCGAGGATCGTCTGGGTGACGTCCCGAACAACGACGACTGCGCCTCGCTTGTCTCCAGGTTGGGTTGCGACGGCGCTAGTCATGCTGGTCAGACTTGGCATGGCTGGTGCCGGCAGGCTGAAGATCGGCGAGGCGTGCACGTGCAGGAAGCGGTCGTCGGCCATCTGCAGTGTCACGCCACCCGCGGCCGAGCCGGCCTCTGCCGCCAACCAGTCGGGTGGAAGGGGGTGGTCACCGGTGGCATCAACCCACCGGGGGGAGCCCAGTGCAGTCAGGAAGTTGGCCGAAGGACCAGCCCGATCGTGGAACCACTGCTTCAACACATCGTTGGCCCAGAGCACCCCGCCTGTCGCATCAAGCAGGGCAACCCCGTCAGGAAAGTGCTCAAGCACCGTGGGGCCCGAGAGAAGGGCGAGAACACTGTCGGTCGCAGTGGCCGTTGGGCCAGTGAGTACCACGGCCGCCACCGGGTCACCGGCGAGCAGACGCGCCATGTCGGCCGCAGACCGGACGGTCACCACGTCGCTGATGGCCGGGTCGAATAGGTCTGCGACCTCGCTGGCCGCCCCGGCAGAGGCGTCGCCCAGCGGCATGCCCGTCACGATGATTCTCGGCCTCGTCACCCTTGGTGCTCTCCACGCGGTTGCCCGTTCGTTCAGTTCTCCAACTATAAGATGCAAAGAAAGGCCCCGCCAAACGCCGCGGTGCCGTTGTCCTGGCAAAGTGACAACCTATACTCGTAATTGGATCGGAGAGGCGAAGCCGCTGCCCCCTTGGATGAGGGAGTTGCCGTGGAAAGGGCCTTTTCGGTTGGTGATGTCTGCCTCAGTCCTTTCATCTGCTCAGCCACGGTGAAAGCCATAACGGAAGCGTCGGCGTGTCGCCGACACCAGTTCTACGCCTGTAAGAGGAATGTCGTGTCCACACCCGCTTCGTCGGAAGAATCGTTTCTGGGGCGTCACCAGTTTCTGCTGTACCGCTTGTTTTCGCTGGCCGGCCTGATTCCGGTTGGAGCCTTCCTGGTGGTTCACCTGCTGACGAATGCCTCCGTGCTGGGTGGGGCGGCGTCTTTTCAGTCGCGGGTTGATCTGATTCATTCGCTTGGGCCCATCCTGCCGGCAGTTGAATGGGCCTTTATTTTTCTGCCCATGCTCTTCCACGCCGTGATGGGGTTTGTGATCATCGCCAATGGCATGCCGAATGTTGGGTCGTACGCTTACATGGGGAATGTTCGCTACACCCTGCAGCGGGCCACCGGCATGATCGCCTTCGCCTTCATTCTCTGGCACATCGTGCAGTTGCACTGGATGGGTGCTCCGCTGGGAGGTGGAAAGTTTGACCCGCACCACGCCGCAAGTTCGGCTGCAGTTGCGTTGCAGCCGGTGCTGATTGCGTTGCTCTATGCTATCGGTGTGCTTTCGACCGTCTATCACTTTGCCAATGGCCTGTGGAGTTTGGGGATCACCTGGGGTCTCTGGACAAGCCCGGCGGCGATGCGGCGGGCCAACTGGCTCAGCCTTGTCGTTGGAGTGGGGCTGGGGGCGGCCGGCCTTGGAGCCCTCGCTGGGATGCGATCGATCGACATTGAGGAGGCCCGAGCCATCGAAACCCGCATGGATCGTGCCCGCCAGATGCTCAAAGGGAACTCAGTCAGCACGGGCACGGCTGTTCACTCGACGAGCTTTCAGGACGTTTCGGCTGAACACGCTTCGGAGGGAATAGCCGGTGGTTCAGCAGCAACCGAGGAAAGGAATTGATCGATGGCACAACCACGAATCTTGGTGATCGGCGGTGGTCTGGCTGGCTTGTCGGCCACCATGCGGCTGGCCGAACTGGGGGTCCAGGTCGATCTGGTTAGCCTCGTTCCTGTGAAGCGATCGCACAGTGTCTGTGCTCAAGGGGGCATCAACAGTGTCAATGCCGTCACCCGGCAGCAGGGAGACAACGAGTGGAAGCACTTTGACGACACCGTCTATGGCGGTGACTTTCTCCAGCATCAGCCCCCCGTCAAGGAAATGGCGGAGTGGGCCCCGCGCATCATCGATCTCATGGATCGGCTGGGGGTGCCGTTCAATCGCACACCGGAAGGCTTCCGGGACCAGCGCCGCTTTGGTGGCACGCTCTACAAGCGGACCGCCTTTGCGGGTGCCACGACCGGACAGCAGTTGCTCTATGCCCTCGATGAACAGGTCCGGCGTTGGGAGGTTGAGGGCCGAGTAAAGAAGTGGGAGTTCTGGGACTTTCTCGAGCCAGTCGTCGATGCCGACGGCCGCTGTGTCGGGGCCGTCTGCCAGGACATGGTGACAATGAAGTTCCGAGCCTTCCCAGCGGACGCCGTCGTTCTAGCCTCCGGAGGCTGTGGCCTGCTCTACGGTCGCTCAACGATGTCGACCATCTGCACTGGCAGTGCGGTCAGCCGGGCTTATCAGGCTGGCGTCAAGTACGGGAACGCCGAGTTCATCCAGGTGCACCCCACGGCGGTGCCGGGTGCCGACAAACTGCGGCTGATGAGCGAAAGCGCTCGGGGTGAAGGGGGCCGGGTCTGGGTGCCACGGACACCGCAGGATCCCCGGAAGCCGAAGGATATTCCGGCGAATGAGCGGTACTACTTCTTGGAAGAACGGTACCCGCAGTACGGCAATCTGGTGCCTCGAGACATTGCCACCCGGGAGATCTTTGACATTTGCACGACCGACGGCCTGTCGGTCGAGCAGGATCGGCTTTGTGTCTATCTCGACTTGACGCACATCCCGCGGGAAACCCTCGATCGTAAACTCGGCGGGATTCTTGAGATCTACGAGAAGTTCCAGGGGGTCGATCCCCGGGATGAGCCGATGAAGATCTTTCCGGCAGTCCACTATTCGATGGGTGGCCTATGGGTCGACTACGAGAAGAGCGAGACTGGTGGGCTGGTTGAAGGATCACCTCGAAACCAGCAGACCAACATTCCTGGGCTGTATGCGATTGGTGAGTGCGACTACCAGTACCACGGCGCCAATCGGCTTGGTGCCAACTCGTTGCTCTCCTGCATTTTCAGTGGACTCTTCTGCGCGTCGGGCGTGCTGGCCGGATCGCGGCGGGACGGGAACGACACCTCTCGGCTGTTTAGCACTGCTGTCAAGCGGCAGGAGGATAGGCATCAAGCCATTCTTTCGCGGACCGGCGGCGAATCGAACCCCTACGACATTCACAACCGGCTCGGCGACATCATGACCCGGGCTGCTACAGTGGTGCGGCGGAACGATCAACTCACTCAGGCCTATGAGGAAGTTGGCCAACTGGAGCAACTCTGGCAGCAGTGCAGCCTGTCGGACACCGGCAACTGGACTAACCAAAACGTGGTCTTCTGCAAGGCAGTGGGCGACATGTTTCCGATTGCCAAATTGATCCTCAAGGGGGCACTTCAGCGTGATGAGTGCCGCGGCGCGCACTTCAAACCCGACTTTGCTATGCCAGGAATCGCGGCGACCGATCCCGCCGAACAGCGGGCAGAGGCCGAGCGGTGGTGTGATCGGTTCGAGGCAAACACCCGAAAGTGGCTCAAGTCGACCATCGGGACGCACGGCGACGACGGCGAACCGGTGATCAGCTACGAAGACATTGATACCACGCTCATCCCTCCGCGTCCGCGACTGTATGGTCTGGTCGGTGGTGAGGTTATTGAGCAGGTCTGGAAGGAACGACAGGCGGCTGCAGATGCGGGACCGGTTGCTGTTGGGGCGACGTCCTAACGAGCGTAGTTGCTGGACAGGTACGGCAAAAAGCAGCACACGGCATGTGACGTAGGAGAGCAAGCATGATTCAGGCAGTTGGCAAGGCAGATGCGACATCGCATGGACCAGTCCCGTCGGCTACGGAGGCTCGCGAAGTCCGCGTGCGGGTGCTCCGGCAGGATGCTCCTGGTGAAGAGAGCTACTGGGAGCGGTTCACCGTGCCTTATGAAGCCAACATGAATGTGATCAGCGTGCTGCAAAGAATCGCCGCCCGGTCACAGTCGCAGGATGGGCGGCGGGTTGCGCCGGTCGCCTGGGACTGTGCATGTCTGGAGGAGGTCTGCGGCTCGTGTGCGATGGTGATCAATGGTCGGGTCCGGATGGCCTGTTCATCGCTGGTCGACAACCTGCTGAAGGAATCTCCGGGTGAGATCGAACTGCGGCCGATGACGAAGTTTCCTGTCGTGCGTGATCTCTCTGTTGATCGCGGCAGGGTGTTCCGCTCACTCCAGCGGGTCAAGGCCTGGGTGCCGGTTGATGATTCATACGACCACGGTTCCGGGCCGCGAATCTCACCGGAAGAGCAGGAGGATGCCTACCCACTGACAACCTGCATCAGTTGCGGCTGCTGCATGGAAGCCTGTCCGCAGTTCAACAAAATTGAATTGGTCAAACGTGACGATGAGACTGATGAAGCGTTTGAGGCTCGGAAGCGTGAAGCCTATGACAAGCAGTTCCTTGGTCCTCACGCGATCAGTCAGGCCGTGCTGTTCAATGGGCATCCCACCGGCAGCATGAATGCGGATGAAAGGATGCAGGCGCTGACCAGTCAGGGCGGCATTCAGATGTGTGGCAATGCTCAGAACTGCGTCGCGGTTTGCCCGAAACGGATTCCGCTGACCCGGTCAATTGCCCGGGCCGGTCGGGCTGCCACGGTCTGGGCAATCAAGAAGTTCTTCGATCGCTAGGAGCCACGGGGGGTAGCAACCTGCAGTTGGCTCTGGAATCCGTGGCTTGCTGGCCACATGCCGGCCACCGAGGCAGATTTGCGGATGGTGCGGCCGTATGGTACCGTTTTGGAAAAGGAATGGAGTTTGCATGTCCGGCCGCTCCCCCCGCTTTTCTCTTTGATTGCTGCGTTGCCGACCCGGATGGATCCGGAAATGCCGCTGCCGGCTCAGCGCCCCCTGAGGGTTCTTGACCCGGGCAGAGAAGTGGATGTGGCGAGAGCGGCTCCCACGATGGAAGGTTTTTTGTGACGTCAGAAGAACAGCCCCGGCGACGCCGCCGGCGGCGCCGCCCCGCCCGGTCAGGCAGACAACCCGCTCCCGTCACGGATGGTCGGGAAACTCGGCAGGACGAATCATCGAGGCCTGAACCGCCTCCTGCGGTGACTCCCGTAGGTGACGGCTCAGGGTTTGACAATCTTGGCCTTTCGCCAACCACGCTTGAGGCCGTTCGGCGGGCGGGATATTCCCAGCCCACACCGGTGCAGGCTGGCCTGATCCCGAGGGCAATCGCAGGTGTCGATGTGCTGGGGCAGGCCCGCACTGGCACCGGTAAGACTGCGTCCTTCGTGCTACCGATTCTGGAGCGGTTGACGGCGGCACCCGGTCGTGACAAGGGAGTGCGAGCCATTGTGCTGGTTCCGACTCGCGAACTGGCGGTGCAGGTCCGTGATGAGTTTGAAAAGTTGGCAGCGGGCTCTCACCTGCGTTGCGTTGCTGTCTATGGTGGCAAGCCGATCAAAAGCCAGATCGACAAACTGGCCAAGCATCCTGAGGTGGTTGTCGGCACGCCGGGGCGGGTGCTCGACCACATGAGCCGCGGAACACTGATGCTGGGGACGCTTGAAATTGTGACCCTGGACGAGGCCGACCGCATGCTCGACATCGGCTTCCGGCCGGACATCGAGAAGATTCTGCGGCGGTGTCCGCAGAGCCGGCAGACGCTTCTGCTGTCGGCAACTGTGCCACCACCAGTTGCCAAGTTGGCCACGCGGTATATGTACGAGCCGGAGATCCTCGACTTTTCAACCAATGAGATCGCGGTTGAGACGATTGAGCAGTTCTATTTCACCGTGGCACCAACCCGGAAGTTCTCGCTGCTTGAAAAACTTTTGGAACGGGAAGAACCTCGGCAGGCAATCGTCTTCTGCCGGACAAAGCGGGGCACCGACAAGATCCACGAGCGGTTGCAGCGGCGTCGAAAAGTCGCGGCCGACGACGTGGCCTGCATTCATGGTGACTTGGCCCAGAGCGTTCGTGATCGCGTCATGCGGCAGTTTCGGGAGGGACTAGTGCGAGTGCTGGTCGCGACCGACGTCGTGGGTCGCGGGATCGACGTCTCGGGCGTGTCTCACATCGTCAACTACGACATTCCCGAGTTTTGTGATGACTATGTTCATCGGGTCGGGCGAACCGGCCGGATGGGCCGGGAGGGTGTAGCCTATACCTTCGTCACGCCCGAGGAGGGACCGCAGTTGACCCGCATTGAGATGCGGATCGACAAACTGCTGGAGCGGATTGAGATCCCGGGTTTTGTTGCCCTCGATCCAAGTCCGACTGCTCCAGCGGTCCAGCCAGCAGCGAGTGGTGAGGCGACTGCTCCGGCACCAACCCCGCCGAAGCCGGCGACCCCATTGTTGGGCAAGAAGCGGGGGCCGAAGCGAATCCGACGGGCGCTGTAGCGGCTGCGTCAGGAGAACCTGCTGATGTCGAAGCGGGCGTTGCAACAACGACTGATGAGCCTCGACCAGGCTGGCGTGACGAGCCTGCCAAGGCGACGGGTGCATTCGAATGCTGATGCTGCAATGGCTCAGGGCACCCAGCCAACAACCGCTGCTGCGACGGCAGCCTCGGATCGGGCCTCGGCACTCGCCATCATCCGGGACGAAGTGGCTGCCTGCCAGCGATGTGGCGAGTTGGCGGCGGGCCGCACGCAGACGGTTTTTGGGGTTGGCCCCCCGGCTCCACGACTATGTTTTTTTGGGGAGGCCCCCGGAGCCGACGAGGATGTCTCTGGGGTGCCGTTTGTCGGGGCAGCCGGCCAGTTGCTGACCAAGATCATCGAAGCCTGCACCCTGTCGCGGGATGAGGTCTACATTCTCAACGTGCTCAAGTGCCGGCCACCGGGCAATCGTCGTCCAGAGTCGGCGGAAGTGGCCAACTGCCGTCCGTTTTTTGAACAGCAGTTTGAGATCCTGCAGCCAGAATTCATCTGCTGCCTTGGGACGACCGCTGCCCAGACGCTGCTGGATACCAATGAGTCAATTGGCTCGCTGCGGAAGCGGTGGTTTGAGTATCGTGGCAGCCGAGTGATCTGCACCTACCACCCCTCCTACCTCTTGCGGAACCCGCCCGCGAAACGCGATGTCTGGGAAGACATGAAGCGGCTGATGGAGGCGATGGGTATTGCCGTGTCGTGACGTGCGACACAGGAGACGTGTGACGCGGGAACAGTACTCTCCTGTGTTCGTTGCCTGGCGGTATCTTGCGGAAGGGGCCGGTCAGAGTTCTTGTGACTAGGCGGCCAGCGTTCCAAAGTGTTACGAGTTGGCCGGCGGTTCTGGTTCGATGCCGAGGTCGCGAATCGTCACCAGCGGCTCCAGTGGAATGCCCCGGGCTGCGAAGGCCTCGGCGGCACCAGCCAGCCGATCGATGACTGTGACGACACGCTCAACCTTCAGGCCGAACTCCTCGGCCCGGTCGATTGCTAGTAGCGAGGAACCGCCCGTCGTGGTGACATCCTCGACGATGACCACCCGTTGGCCCGGCTCCACTGGGCCTTCGACATACCGCTGCATGCCATGCCCCTTCGGCTCTTTCCGCACCATGAATCCCTTGAGTGGCAATCCGGCAACACCAGCCATCGTCACGGCAGCACCGGTGATCGGGTCAGCCCCGATCGACATGCCACCGATGGCGTCCGGCAGTTCACCGAGCCCCTGCAGGCGTTCTAGAATGGCTTGTCCCACCAGCATGGCTCCGCGGGCATCGAGCACGACCTGCTTGGCATCGAGATAGAAACTGGCGGTGCGGCCAGAGGCAAGCGTGAAGGTACCTCGCTTGAGAGCCCGCTGCTCGATAAGTTCAAGCAGTTCACGCCGGGTGTCAGAGGCGGCCGAAGCAGCCGCGGGAGTGTTTGATAGTGTCATGTCAGCAGTCTAGCAGAGTCTTGATGAAGACTCCTGTCAGAGTAGGGGCTATCGATGCGGGAGCCCTCACGGTTCGCAGGGCCGGCCGCGGCAGGCGGCACTTTTGACTCCCTCCATGGTCGATCTAGAATTTGATCGCTCACAACGAGCGTCAACAGTCTTTACAACGGTGGGTCACATGTGCCGGTTGGTTTCGTCCCTGTGGCTGTCCCGAGAAAAGCCTCGCTTTTGGCGACAGATGGGACGTGGTCGCTCGGCTTCTGTGCGGGTAGCGGTCGTCGTCGTGGCGGCGCTGGCCTGCCTGCCCTGGCAGGCAAGTGCGTTCGCAGGGCCACTGGCTGATGCGGTGGCCCGTGCCAAGGCTGCCGCCGGGCTGGCTGAGCCGCCGCCCCCAGGTGCACCGCAGCAGCAGCTACCGCCACGGGGCCCGGTACCTCTGCCGCCGCGTTCAGCCCAAGAGGTGGCCGAGACTGATCTGGCAGACGATCGCCCCGCAGTGGTGAGCCTGGCCGTCCGACTGCCGCTGGTCGGCAACCGCGACACCCAGCTGCGGGCCGCGATCCTCCGGCAGCTGGATCAGTTGACGCGTCAGCCCGGGCAGCGGGGCGTGCTGGTGCTGCAGTTTGAAACGGCGGCTGCGGACGCGGCTGCCGCAAGTGACTTTGGCCGTTCCCTGGCGTTGGCCCGGTTTCTCTCTGACCCCCAGCTGGCAGGCGTGAAAACAGTTGCCTTCCTGCCAGCCGGTGCCAGCGGTCATGCGGTGCTCGTGGCCTTGGCCTGTGATGAGATTGTCATGGGCCCTGATGCCGTGCTGGGGCCGGCCAACGCAGCCGAGCCGCGGATCGATGAGGCGATGCGAGTGGCCTACCGTGAAGTAGCCAGCCGTCGTCGGACGGTGCCGCCGCCACTGGCAGTGGCACTGCTTGATCCAGCCGCAGCGGTTCTCCGTGTGGTGACCGAAGTCGGTGAACAGATCATTGCGTCTGACCGGCTGCCCACACTTCGCCGCGAGGTGCAGGTACTGCAGGTGGAGGAACTGGGGCCCGCACCGCTGACGCTGACCGGACGGCAGGGCCGCGAACTGGGCGTGGTGCGGCTGCTCGCCCGCAACGCAGCGGAACTTGCCGACGCCCTGGCGATTGATCCAGCCCGCCTGCTGGTCGATCCGTCCCTGGAACGCGGCTGGCAGGCGGCGGTGGTGTCCTTGTCGGGACCGGTGGCCGGCACGTCGGTGGCCCGGCTGCGGAGCCAACTCGATGAGGCACTGGCGACCGGTGCGAACTTTCTCTGCCTGGAAATCGACTCACCTGGTGGGGCCCCAGAGCAGAGCCTCGTCCTGGCCCGTTGGCTGGCTGACCTGAATCCTGGTCAGGTTCGCACCGTTGCTTATGTGCCCCGGCAGGCTCGTGGTGACGCCGCCTTGATTGCCTTGGCATGTGACGAACTCGTCATGCACAAAGAGGCGGTCCTCGGTGGCGAAGGGGCGGCAGCCATTGGGGAGCGACAGGCTGAGGCGATTGCGGTTGCCTGGCAGGAGATTGCCGCGACCCGGGAGATGGAGTCGGCCTCCCTCCCACTGGCACTGGTGCTGCCCGAATTTGTTGTTGAACGCATGACGCAGCGAACCACGGGAGGGGTCGCCTATTTTTCTGCCGCTGAGTTTCAGCAGCGAACTGATCGGGCTGACTGGCGGCGAGACATGACCCTGCCACCGGGCCCACTCGTGGTGGATGGCGTAAAGGCTGAGGCGTACGGCCTGGCTGAACCATCAGTGGCATCCTTTCAGGCACTCCTCAGCCGCTATGGCCTGAGTGAGGAGATTGAGGTGATCGAGCCGAGTTGGGCTGACCGCCTGCTTGACGCGCTGGCCAGCCCCGGCCTGGCCTGGCTGCTGCTGCTCATTGGTGGTGCCGGGCTCTACATCGAACTGCAGACGCCCGGCCTCGGCCTCGGCGGATTCATCGCCATGGTCGCCTTCCTGGTTTACTTTTGGAGTCAGTACCTGCACGGCACCAGCGGCTGGCTGGAGGTGATGCTCTTTCTGGCGGGGCTGGTCTGTCTGGCCGCCGAGATTTTTGTGGTGCCGGGCATGGGCATTTTGGGGCTGGGCGGTGGGCTGCTGGTGATCGCGTCGCTCGTGTTGGCAAGTCAGTCGTTTGTGCTGCCTGGCAATGCCTACCAGGTGCGACAGGTGCAGTGGTCACTGCTTGGTATTCTGGGGGCAGGCGTTGGTGTTGGCGTATTTGCCTCATTCGTGCGGCGGTGGCTGCCGTCGACCCCAGTGCTGCGACGGGTGTTGCTGGTTCCGCCTGAGGCCGCAGCGGCCCCGAGCGACGAGTCGCTTGAGCTGTTGATCGGGCTGGCCGGCGTGACGACAACCCGGCTGGCGCCAGCCGGTCAGGCAGAGCTTGCCGGAGAGTTGCGGGATGTCTGGAGTGAGGGCATGCTGATCGAGCCGGGAACCCCTGTACGGGTGACGGCGGTGCGGGCGGGCCGGGTGCTGGTGCTGCCAGTGTCTGACCAGTAAGGAACCTCGGAAGAACGCATGAGCCCTTTCATCTGGATTGCTGGCCTGTTGCTGGTCGGCTTGGTGATGATGGTGCTGGAGGTCTTCATTCCCTCTGGCGGCCTGCTGGGCTTTATCAGCATTGCTGCCATCGTTGCTGCCATCGCCACCGCCTTTGCTGAGCAGGGCGTGATGGTCGGTTTCCTCATGCTCGCCGTGACGGCGGTCGCGGTGCCTGCGACGCTGGCGGTGGCCTTTCATTTGTTTCCAGCGACGCCGCTTGGCCGCCGGATCATGCCGGCTCCGCCGGAGCCGCAGGATCTTGTGCCGGCCGCCGATGCCTACCACCATGCCCGGCAGCTGCTGGGTCGGCAGGGGCGGGCGATCTGCGACTTGTTGCCGTGGGGCCAGGTCGAGATTGCCGGAGAACGGCTGGAGGCTGTCAGCCGCTCCGGGCCGATCGCAGCCGGTGACACTGTGGAGGTGATCGACACCGAGGGGCGGGCCGTCATTGTGCGTTCTGCCGCCCAACAGCCGTCTCTCCAGGCCTTTCCGGAACCGGCGCAGGAGCCGCTGAGTAAGGCGGAATCACCGCTGTCACCAGCAGAAATGCCCGATCCCCGGTCCCAGACCCTGGAAGAATTCGAGTTCGACGACTTCGATCGCCCCTCCGGCGCTTGACTGGAGCGGTTCGTCGAAACAGTCTCTAGGTTGTTTCCGTTGTGCGCCGCTCGCTGCCTGCGGGCGACGCACCACACTTTTTCGAGGAGCCTCACATGGCCGGTCTGATTACGCTGATTGTCGGCGTCGTCCTGTTGCTGATTGTCTTCGGGTTTTTGGCTCGCTACCTCCGACTCTGGCTGCAGTCATACGCCTCCAGCGCCGGGATCGGACTGTTTGACCTGGTTGCAATGAGTTTTAAGAAGATCAATCCGACGGTTATCGTTCGCAGCAAGATCATGGCGGTGCAGGCGGGCCTGGGTGACGCCAGCGGCATCACCCTCCAGGCACTTGAGGCCCACTATCTGGCGGGTGGCCGTGTGCCACTCGTGGTGCAGGCTCTGATTGCCGCCTCGAAGGCCAAGATGGGCGAACTCAACTTCACGCTGGCCACCGCGATCGACTTGGCTGGTCGGAACGTTCGGGAAGCGGTGCAGACAAGCGTCTACCCCAAGGTGATCGACTGCCCGGGCGCCAAGAGCGGCCGAGCGACCCTCGATGCCATCGCCAAAGACGGCATCCAGTTGAAGGTCCGGGCCCGGGTGACCGTGCGGACCAATCTCAACCAATTGATTGGTGGTGCCACCGAAGACACGATCATCGCTCGCGTCGGTGAGGGGATTGTGTCGGCAATTGGCTCATCCGAGACCCACAGCGATGTGCTGGAAAATCCTGATGTCATCTCCAAGACGGTGCTCAAGCGGCGGCTCGATGCGAACACCGCGTTCGAGATTGTCTCGATCGACATTGCCGACATCGATGTGGGTGTGAACGTTGGGGCGCGGCTGCAGGCTGATCAGGCAGAGGCTGACACCCGGGTGGCCCGAGCCAAGGCGGAAGGTCGCCGGGCGATGGCGGTGGCCCGCGAGCAGGAAATGGTCGCCGGCATCGAAGAGAGCCGGGCGGCACTTGTCGAGGCCGAGGCGGAGGTGCCCCGGGCAACCGCCGATGCACTGACCAGCGGGCAGCTTGGCATTCTCGACTACTACAAGCTCAAGAACCTCCAGGCAGACACGGAGATGCGGCGGGCGATTGCCACCCCACCGGCAGTGGTTGCAACGCCTGCCTGACGGCGACGGGCTGGATGAGGCTGCCGGGGTGTCCGGGGCCGTCGATCTGTGAGTTCCATCCTTCGAAACGGTTGTGAATGTTCTGGATGCCCCCACCACTTCATCTGTTTGCCGCTGGTTTTGACTGGCTGGAGGCCTTGCTGCCACTGGCATTTCTGTTCATCTGGATCATCTCCCAGGTGGCAGCGGTTGTCCGCCGCGTGGCTGGTGGAGCCCGGCCTGCTGGTGACGCTGGGGAAGGACCGGTGGTGCGGCTTCCCGTGCCTCGCGTTGGCCGCAATGGTCAGCGGCGTTGCCTGGGCTGTGGCACCAGCTTTGTCACCCCGGCTGAGGCGATCACACCCTGTCCGGAATGCGGCCTGCTGACTGCGGCAACCGCTGGGGAGGATGACGAAAACGAAGAAGCCGACGTGGGCACGCCGCTCGACGAGGAGATTGCCGCATTCCTCAACCAGTGGCGAACGGCAGCAGCCAAGGAGACTGTCGAGGAGATTGCCCCTATTCCGGTCACCGTTCCACCACCGTTGCCACCGGCTCATCGAAAGCAGATGGGGCAGGGGCGGGCAGCGCCACGGGGGGCTGCTCCAGCCATCCTGCACCATGGACAAGACACCGGTGAGATCAGCGAGCATGTTCACGCGGTATTCGACAAGGGGCTTGACCATCTGCCCGAGGGCGAAGTGGAAAGTCCATGGGCCGATCACGGCCACACCACTGGTGATCAACCCCGTGCGGCGGCTGCTTTGAGCCAGACGACTGCGGTGAGTCTGTCGCGTCTCCTTGCCAATCCACAGACGGTCCGGCAGGCGTTTGTCCTTCGGGAAGTGCTCGACCGTCCGACCGACCGGTGGGCCTGATTCAGCTGAGCCTTGGCGGCGGTTGCTGGCTGATGCTCTGGCAGCATGACAGCATCCCCGACTTTTTTGCGTAGCCTGCCGGGCCCCGTACAGACCCCACAGGACAACCCTCTTGCGAGGGGGTCTGGGGAGGCGAGGTGGGCTGGATGACGGCCCTGATGAGGTCCCCAGAATTGTGACTTGAGCACTGCCACGGGCTGGTCTACAAGGGCAGTGGCGGCCGCGCCTCCGGCCGCGGTCGCCGCACAGCGCGTAGACGAGGAGAGCCCAAGCCTCGTCTACGCGTTTTTTGTTTCTGGCACCGCATTGTGCGGGCCGGGCTCCCTCGTTCCGCAGGGCCGGCAGGCCCGATTGGCGTTGCGGGGAGCCGCTGGGATTGCCATCCTCCCGCGACTATGGCTGATGTCTGTCTCACCCCTGATCGCGCGGATCACGGTCGCTGCCGGATGGTGATCGCTGTCTGTCTCAGCCTCTGGGCTGGTGGGACGCCAGGCTGGGCTCCTGCTGCTGAGGAACTGGCCACCGGCCGGCAATTTCCGCGAAAGGTGACGGTCAAGGCCTCGCACACCTATCTGCGAGCAGGGCCTTCGGAAGACTACTACCCGACGGCTCGGTTGATTACGGGAGATGCCGTCGAACTCTGGAGCATCGATGCGGATGGCTACGGCGCCGTCCGGCCCCTGGCTGGAAGCTACAGCTGGCTGCGGGCAGCCGATGTCGATTGCCAGATCGAAGATGATCCCACCGTCGGTGTCGTTGTGACTGATGGGGCAGTCTCGCGGATTGGGTCACAGATCAACAGCCTGCGCCACGTTGCCCAGGTGCAACTGGAGGCAGGCGAACGGGTGCGGGTGTTGGAAGAGGTGCGAATTGAGCAGGGACGGCATGCCGGCCTCTGGGTGAAGATCACGCCCCCCTCCGGTGAGTTTCGTTGGGCACGGCTCACTGACCTCGACTTGCCTCCGGGGCTCGCGCCCCAGACTGCTGAAGCCATCGCGGTGGCCTCGGTCACGGAAGACCTGTCAACGAATCTGGCCAACGCCCGAGAGGCTGTTGATGCCTGGCGGGATGCGGGAGAGTCACTGTCGCAGGTGATCGCTGCGGCCGGTGAACGGCCCCTCGACGAACCGCTTGATGCTGACGAGCCGGCCCGACTGGACGCCATCACCGGACCATACCGGCTGCTGGCAGATTGGATGCCTGTTGGCAGTGGCCTGTTCGATATGACCCCTGCCGAGCCGGCAGCCATGCCTGTCACCGGTCCCCAGGTGGCACCGGTCGATGAACTGGCCGATATCGACCTGGCACTCTCATTGGCAGTGACCGGCCCGGCAGCCAACTGGCAGTTGGCTCCGCTGCGGGAACGCCTGCGGCTGGCCGCCGCGCGGGCCTCGACCGGCGCCGAGCGCCTGCGGGCGGAGGCAATCGATGCTCGGCTTGCCCGCTTTGAGACCATCCAGGGACGACATCTTGCCCTCGCTGCCCGGGACAAGGTCGACCCCTCACCGCTGCGGCTGGGATCGCTCTGGTCGAGTCTCGGCGGTATCGGCAGCCGACCAATTCGCCCGGGCGTCATGCCGGGTGGCAAGCCAGCGGATGGTCGGCCGACCTGGACACCCCCGGACTACGTTGAGACCAACGGACGGCTGGCGACCGTGGTGTCGCGTCGTCCTGATGCTCCCCGCTGGGCGATCGTCGATCCCAACAACAACGTGCTGGCCTTCGTCACCCCGTCCGCTGGCGTCAACCTCGCGCCAATGGTTGGCCAGCAGGTGACTGTTCGGGGCGCGAAGGGCTACATGCCGGAGTACAAGCGACCCTACGTTGTCGCCTCGGAGGCTCAACTCCGGATGGCGGCTTCGCCAACGCCGGGCCCCAAATAGCATTCGCTCAGCCCGGGGGGCTTTGGGGGTTTTAGGCAGCATTTATTGCTCGTCACAAAGTTCTTGAGCCATGCGGGTCGATACTGCTACTATCACCCAAATGGAGGAGGTTGGCCGGAAGAGGCTTCAGGGGCATCCAGGAATGGAAAGAGCAGCGTTCCGGGGCACCCGTGTCCTATCCGCGAACGCTAGTTGAAGGCGGCCTGCTTTCGGTTTGTTGTCGCTCACATTGCGAAGGAACGTGCCATGCCCCTGTTTCACCCAGCTGCTCATCGGTTGTCTTCGCGGCATCGCCGGCGCAGGCGTCTGCACGGCCACTGCTGTCGACATCCAGAGATGCTCGAACGGCGGGCCATGCTGACTGGCACCAGCACGTCAGGAGATGATCCCACGGGTGCAGAGCTCAACGAGCCGCCAGCGATTGTTACCGAGATCGGAGCAGGGCTGGAAACATTTGCATCGGCCGAAGCCTATGCCGATTGGCTGGTGAGCCAAGCGGTCGAGCGGTGGCAGTATCAGTTGGGGCAGCCAGCGTATGACTGGGGCTGGTGGGGGTACGAACCGTACCTGCGGGATGGCATCCTTCCACTGGAAGGAGACGGCATTGCTGTCGCGGATAATGTCACAATGATGCAGGCGGATGCGCCGCTCTCTGTGGCAGACGGAGCGAGCGTCACCACGGCAGATGGGCTACCAGAGTCATCATCGACCAAGACACAGATTGCCGGCGTCGACGAGGCCGATTTGGTGGAGGTTGCTGGTGATACCCTCTACTCCCTGGCTCACGGCCGGTTGTCCATCGTCCGCGGCTTTGCTGAGGCAACGCCTGAGTTGGTCAGCCAGATCAGTGTTGCCGAAACTGGCCGGACGGCCGGCATGTATCTCTTCGGCGATCGCTTGACGATTGTCTCGCGGGATTTCCAGCCAACCATTGCCCGCCAGCCATCACGGGGCTTCCCTTGGATTTACCCCCCTGTTTTTAGCCAGCCCCAGACGACAATGACGGTTCTCGACGTCCGTGACCCGGCTGAGGTCTCGGTGGTGACGCGAACAACCGTTGACGGCGCGTTGATCTCGTCACGGATGGTCGACGGCCAACTGCGGCTGGTGCTCAAACATCGGCTGGAGTTGCCGCGGCCAGAAATCATCTGGAATGACAGCGTCGAGGACCCAGTCATCATTCCGGCGGTGCCTGAGCCCGAGCCTGAGGTCACGATTGGCTTGGTGGCAGCGGACATCCTGATTGATCCACGATGGTGGCCGGGCTTGCCTGAGCCGATCGGTACCTACGAAACGGCAGAGGTCTACGCGACCCGAATTCGGCAGCAAGTGGTCGATGCGATGACCCCGCAGGTCTATCAGTTTGATCAGGATGGCAATCCGTTCGATGTGGCAACGCTGGTTGACCCAACTGCCATCGATATTCCCGAGCCGGGCTCTGTGAACCAGCTGACAACGGTGACAGCATTTGACGTTACGGCCGACCAGCCGCAGTCCGTGGCAACAGTGGGCCTGTTCACGAAGGGATCCGTCAAGGTGTTTGCGACGGCGAATGATCTCTATCTTTTTGATGGTCACTATGGCTCGACCGAGGCTCCGGATGAGGTGCTTACGTGGGGTCCCCTGACCGATGTGACGAAGATCACGTTCGGTGAGGAGACGCCAGAGGCTCCACCGGCGGTCGCCTTTGCGGCCCAAGGGTTATTTTCCGGTCGTGTCCTCAATCAGTTCGCGGCTGATGAGCAGGACGGGTTCCTGCGGGTGGTCACCGAGAGTCGCGGTCAGGGCAGTGGTGTCGTTGTGCTCCAACAGCAGGGCGAAAGCCTCGTTGAGGTTGGTAGCCTCGGCGGGCTTGCACCTCAGGAAGACCTCTACTCCGTCCGGTTTGTGGGGAGTCGGGCCTACTTTGTCACCTTCCGGCGGACGGACCCGCTGTTCGTGGTTGACCTCGCAACACCGACGGCCCCGGCACTACTGGGCGAATTGCACGTGCCCGGGTTCTCGGATCACATTCAGCCGCTTGATCAAAACCATCTGCTGACGATCGGCCGGGATGCGGATGAGCAGACGGGTGTCTTCAAGGGGATGCAGGTCTCGATCTTTGACGTCACCGAGCCGACCAGTCCGTCATTGCTGCACCGGCATACGCTGGCTGGTGGTCGTGGCACGAGTACCTCCATTACTGGTAATCGCTGGCAGCGCGGAGATGGCGACCACCTTGCACTCGGGTTCTTTCCCGATCAGGGGGTGATCACGATTCCGGTGCGAACGGATGCTCGTTTCATCTGGGAGCCACCGATCGGCTGGCCGATTGTCATTGACGTCCCCATTGTCAACATTCTGCCCGCGCTCACCTTGGCTGAAGAGCCAGGTCCAGAGTCATCCACGGTCGCGCCGATGGAGGCCATCGGTCTGCCGACACCACCGCGGCGACTGCCCGCCTGGCTGCCGCCGCGTCCGAAGCCGCCCACGCAACACCTTGAGGTCCTTTCCTTTGACATTGCCGGTGGCATCAGTAGCCTCGGCACAATCGATCATGACACGAACGTCGATCGGGCCGTGCAGATTGCCGGTCATTTGGTGGGAGTCTCGGCTTCGGAGGTGACCGTTCACGAGTTCACCGATCCCACTACTACGCTCGGGTCGGTGCGGCTTGATGCGGTGTCTATTCAGCCCATGCACGACTTGCCCCCCGCCGTACCGCAGCCCTTGCCGGACTTGAAGGCCCTCCTCGACCGAGCCGTGGCCGGCTTGCCCGTCCACGGAGCCTGGAAGGCCAAGGCTGCTGAGACGGTGGGGGATCAGACGGTGGTCTTCGCTGAACATGCCAGCGGGGCGGTCCACCGACTGACTGGAAAGGGAAACTTCAGTGAAGAGGGTTGGGCGGCTTTTGGTTTTGATGGCATCGGCAATGCCGAAAGCACACCGCTGGCGAGAGCATCTCGTGGCAGCGGCTTCGGGCCTGCCGAGGTGGCTGCCATGCAGAGCGTTCTCAGTGATACGGTGCTTGAGCGACTTGATATGTTCCGCGACCAGGACGGTCGCGCGAAGCGAAGGGGTGGGCTTTTCGCCGAGGTCATGAGTCAGTTCGGCCGAGAGTGAAGCCGAGTTCTCTTCGCGAATCACTCGGGACGTTTCCTGCACCAAAGGGATGAAGGCTACGCACTCTCTGGCCAGAGCATGGCAGACAGTCTCTGTGCGGTTTGCTGCCAACAATAGGCGGACAGGTCAGGCGTCTGACGCGGCTGGCTCACCGCCCGCTGGATGGCGGTGCACAGCCCGGTAACACTCGCCTCGGGGGCAACGGTCGCATACGTCCCGCCGACCTCCTTGAGCGTCGGGTTGTCCGGGGGAATCACCACGCGACTGCCGCAGGCGAGTGCCTCGATGGTTGGCAGCCCAAAGCCTTCGGCGGCAGACCAGTTCACGACGACATCACTCGAGGAATAAGCCTGGCGGACAACAGCATCCGAAACGTGACCCAGGTAGATGGCATTGCCCTCCCGCCGAGCAGTTCCTTTCCCCAGGAAGACTGCATAGGCATCGAGCTGCTGAACGGCATCGGCAATCTCGGCAAAGCGTTTCCGGGGGTCTTGCGTGCTCACGGCAACCACGACCGGCGGTCCGTCAGGAATCCCATGCCGCTGGCGAAAGGAGGGGTCTGGTTCAGGGTAGAAGGTTTCTGCGTCATAGCCCCAGGAGATCAGGTCAACGTCGATCTCTGTCCGGACCAACCCTTGAAGCAGCCGCTGAATGTCGGTGGCGACATGCTGGGATGCGGTCACAATGCGGCGGCGGTGCAGATCAGGGGCAAGGGCGAGATCGCCGAGATTGTTGAAAAACCCCCGGCGCATCTTGGCCGGATAAAAGGCAGGAAACTGCAGCGGGATCAGATCGTGGAGAACATAGACCGACCGCTCCGGAGGGACGCTCGGCAGCACCATGGCGGGGAGGATTCCGGCTGCAAAGGTGAGGTAGGCATCTGCCGTGATTGGCTCTGCTGGCTTCCTCCCCAGCCAGTGAGATCGAACCTGCCTGAGCCATGCCGGCATTCGCGAGAAAGACGACACGCGATCGTGGTGCTCTCTGGCCGCCTCGCGGTAGGCCTCGATCCGCCTGCGGATCTGGTTGCGGGCATTGGCGTACAGGACACCTTCGTGCACCTCAATGCCAGCCGCGATGCGATTGAGGTCCTTAGGAACGTGACTAACTGCCTCTATGCTAGACCAGTGCTGAATCATCCGCTGGTGTGAACGCTTGGTGCGAACGCCGATGACGTCCCAGCCCCGGTGGATCGCGTCACGGATGAGCAATGGGGTGACTTCGCGAATGACCCGCTGTATGCCTTGGATGGGACGGTTCCAGAGGGCCGTTAGGTCCAAGGCAAGCACGGGGGGCTCAGGTCGTGTGTTCCCGGACGTTGCCGGCAGACGGCTAGCGGAACTCATGCGGCCTTTCATCAAGGGTTTGGGACGGAGCAGCCCTCCTCCCCGATGGCTGCTACCGTCGCTGAGCGTGCTCGAGTTCATCAACCGGTAGCCAGCGGGCGGCTAGGTCAACACTGAGTCGGTCTGTTGAGGCCGCCGAGCCGGTTGGCACCTCGGCTCGCCTTGTCGGTTGTTGCCGTCCTTGCCGCTTGGCAGTTCCCCTGGCAATTGCCGCCAGGGCCTGACGGTCGGCTGGGACAGTGCGTGGCAGCCGGTCAGCCAGACGGACCACACCCTCAGGATTGGTCGTGGCGGCGTCCGACAGGCTGGCCATGAACAGGCAGATTTCATGCAGATTGGCCGCGGCCGAACGGGCAATCAGTGGCTGCAGGGTGCGGGTGACAATCTCAAGTCCGATGCCATCCATGTCGAGGAAGGCATCGATCTGAACGGCCTGCCGTTGGCGACCATCGGTCATCGGTTCAGCCTGCCGGTAGCGGACCATCAGCACGCAGTTGCCGGTCAGGTTTTTCGGGGAGAGCGGCCCGGTGTAGGCTCCGCGGCCATGGAAGATGAGCATGCCGCCATCTGCCCGCCGATCACGATGAGCCAGGCGGAGGTGGCCGACGGTTCCATAGCCGTCAGACAGCCGCCACTGCTCCGGTCCAATGGGGTCGAGGGCGAGGCGACTGATTCCTAAGAGACGCCAGATGTCGACAATCGCCTCTGGCTTGTCGAGGGCGAAGCTAAGCAGGTCGCCGTCGCAGGAAAACAGTTCGACCGGCAGCCGCCGGTAGAGGGTGGTCGTCCGCAGCGACGCCTCAATGGCCTGGCGATCTGCCGCTGCCATTTTCTCCAGGGGCAAGGCGGCTTCGGCCCGTTGCCGGGCATGCCGGCTGGAACTTCCCCAGTCGGTGCCAAGGGCAGTCAGACCGATGCCGCTGGCAATGTCGACAGGTTCTCGAGCGGCGGCGCCAGCGAAGGTCGCGCCGAAGGCGAGCATGAGTGTTGAGATGAGGAAGGCCACCGGCGTCCGAAACGCCAGTTGGCCGCTGCTACGCAGCGAAGTCTGCATCGTATCCCCCCTGACGAGTCCCCCCAGTGCAGGTGTCCACGCGGCAATGCCACCCGAACACCTGCAGATATGTTCGGATTTTTCCGGTTCCTCCGGCCAATGAAAATTCCGGATATATCGGAAACTTTGCGCAGAACCCGCGGTTTGACTGGTCTGGTTCGGCCTTGGCGGCGGAGCAGGCAATTTCTATGCTCCCGCACCTATTTGGGCGGCCCAATGTGGTGTCGCCGGCGACCTACACGACGTCCTTTGGCGGGCGATTGCCGTGGTGTGTCCACGGTCCGGTGCATGCACGACGACCCCACCCAGCCTGAGCCCGCCTTGCCGTCAGCCGGCCGGCTGTCCACAGATCAGCGTCGGCAGAAGCGGGCTGCCGGTGCCCATGCACCGAGCCTGCTCAGCCGGCTGATGGTTGCCTGGGCCCGGCAGTGTCTCATCCGTCCCTGGACCATTGTCTTGCTCGCCGTGGTGACCGCCGCAGCCGCCGGCCTCTGGACGGCAGGCTCGCTCGGCTACAAGGTCAGCCGGGTCGATCTGCTCGACCCCGACAGTGACTACAACAAACTCTGGATCGATTACATCCGCGAGTTTGGCGAAGACGACGATGCTGTGGTGGTGGTGGAAGGGGGCACTCGGGCAGCCACGGTGGCCGCCCTGGAGGATTTGTCAGGCCAGTTGGCTCAGCACGAGGACCTGTTTCATTCGATCCTCCATGAGGTCGATCTGACGCAGGTGCGGGCGAAGGGGCTGCACTATGTCTCACCGAACGATTTGGCTGCCATCGACCGCTTTCTCAATCGGACTGAACCGGTGCTTGCGGGCGGCTGGACTCACCTGAAGGCCAGCACCATGGTCGGCGGGCTGGCGGCAGCAGTGGTGTCGGGCATGCCACCGGGCCACGCAGACGATGAGCCACCGCTGAAGACCCTTGAGCGATACAGCGAAAGCCTGTTGGCCAGTCTTGAGGCGAGTGACCGGGGCCTGACCGCGGAACCGGTGGCGGGTGACTATGTGTCACCCTGGCCAGGAATGCCCGGCAGCTTGTCGACCCTGCGGGATCTTTCCAGCCAGTACCTGCTGGCCAAGGAAGGGACGCTCGGCTTTGTGCTGTTGCGGCTGGCCAAGGAAGAAGGGGGCTTCGAAGGTGCCTCACTGGCTACCGACACCCTGCGGCAGCAGATTGACGTGGTCGCCAGTCGCCATGCGGATGCCTCAATCGGCCTCACCGGTCTGCCGGTGATGGAAGACGACGAGATGCGTTCGAGCAAGCAGTCGATGATCTGGGCCAGCGGCCTGTCACTGGCGGCCGTGGCAGTGGTGATTGTGGCTGGCTTCGGTGGCATCCGGCATGCCCTCATGGCCAACGGGGTCCTGGTGATCGGGATGGCCTGGGCCTTTGCCTGGGCCACCGGGAGCGTCGGCCATCTCAATATTCTCAGTGTCACCTTCACCGTCACCATGATTGGTGTCGGGATCGACTACGGCACGTACTACATCGGCCGGTATCTGGCGATGCGGCGGCAGGGGCTCGACTGCACGGAAGCCATTCTCGAAACCAGTGGATCGGTCGGGCCGAGCATTCTCACCGGGGCGATTACCACGTCCATCGCCTTCTTCTCGGCAGCGCTGACCAGTTTTGTCGGTGTGGCGGAGTTGGGCCTGATTGCCGGCGGAGGCATTCTGCTCTGCTGCGCAGCGGAACTGATGGTCCTGCCGGCGGTGATTGCCATTGTCGACCGCAGTCCGTTGGGCCGGTCGATTCCTGAGCCGGTGCCGGTGCATCGGTGGCTCGCGCCACTCACCCGCCATCCACGCTTTGTCGCACTGGCCGCCGTTGCCGGAAGTTTGGCGGTGAGTTCGGGCATCCATGACCTTCGCTACGACCACAACCTGCTCAACCTGCAGCCCGACGGGCTGGAAAGTGTCGAGATCGAAAAGAAACTGTTGGAGGAGTGCGATCAGAGCGTCTGGTATGCCTTGTCGATTGCCGATTCTCGCGAGGAGCTGCTGGCCCGGAAGGAGCAACTGGCTGCCCTGCCGACGGTTGAGCGGGTCGACGAAATTGCCTCGCTGTTGGCGGGTGAAGAAGAGGTCAAGACGCCGCTGATCACGCGTATTGGCAGCCGGCTGGAGGGCCTGCCTGAGCGGCCCCCGCAAATTCCGCTCGATCGGCTCGATGCCCTCGGTGAGACCCTGGGGTGGGCCCAGGTTGAGGCGGCCAAGCGACCAGGCGGCATGAGGGCAGCCTGGCACCTGGAGCGGGCCCGGGAGACCCTGCGGCGGATGGGCCCAGAGCAGTGCTACCAGGCGTTGGCGGTCTTTCAGCAACGCGCGGCGGGGGAATTGCTCAGCCGACTCCATGCGTTGGCGGCAGTTTCCGACCCTGTACCGCCATCGCTCGATGACTTGCCAGCAAGCCTCGTCGATCGGTTTGTGGGGGCCAGCGGCAAGCACCTCCTGAAGATCTACGGCCGGGGTGACATCTGGAACTTTGACGCCCTCGAACGGTTTGTGGGGGATGTTCGCAGCGTCGACCCCAATGCGACCGGCAACCCGTTGCAGGCCTATGAGGCCTCGCTGGAGATGAAGCGGAGTTATGAGCAGGCGGCCCTCTACTCGCTGGTTGTGATCATCGCCGTGCTGTGGATCGATTTTCGGAGCCTGACGCACTCGTTATTGGCGGCCTTGCCGTTGGCTGTCGGCATGGCGCAGACACTCGGCCTGATGGGGCTGGTCGGCATCGACCTCAATCCGGCCAATCTGATCGGTATCCCGCTGATCCTTGGCATCGCGGTCGACTATGGAGTTCACATTGTTCATGACGCACTCGAACGCCCCGGGGCCTACCGAATCAGTGCCTCAACAGCCAACGCAGTGTTGGTCGATGCCCTGACGACGATCCTGGGCTTTGGTGCCTTGATGGTTGCCAGCCACAGGGGGCTTGAGAGTCTTGGCCGGCTGCTCACGCTGGGCGTCACCACCTGCACGTTCACCTCGCTTGTTTTCCTGCCGGCAGTGCTTGGCATGCTGCGGCCCGGGGGCGATGAATCAGCAGAAGAAGCCGACGCACCGCCGGAGGATGCGGTGCTGGCACGTGTCCCCCCAGCCACCAGCCTCCGGCAGGCTGCCTAAGGCGCTTTCGTACCCCAGTTCTCTCGTACCTCAGAAGGATCAGCGATGCGCACCATTTCACACCCGGTTCACAGAATCGCAGCGGTCTGTGTACTCGCGATTGGCTGTCTGGCACCCGCTGCTACCATTGCAGCGGACGCTGCGATGAACATCGCGATGGAGGATCAGTTCGGCACCTCATGTGCGACCGCTGCGTGGCGTGGTGACGTCGTGGTGCTGGTCTATGCCGAGCGACTGGGGGCCGAAGCGGCGCTGGCCCTGGGCCGTCGGCTGCATTTGCAGTTTCATCCAACCGCCGCCCAGGCGGAGGCCGAGGCCTGGGCGACGCAGCCGGTGGTGGGGCTGGCCCACTGGCCTGCCAGCGTTCCCGTGCCCGATGTGCGTGTCACGCCGGTGGCGTCATTGACGGAAGTTCCGCGTGCCCTTCGGCCTGTTGCCCGGGCCCGCATGCGGAAAGATTCACCTCACGTGCCGGTCTGGCTCGACTTTGAGGGGTCACTGGAACGGATGTTCGGCATCATCCCAGGTGAGGCCAACGTGGTTGTGCTCGACACGGCCGGCCGGGTGCGCAGCGTGCTGTCCGGAAACTTCACTGAGCAGGAATACAACCAGTTCGTCGGGCTGCTTGACCAGTTGCGGCTGGCCGCCCGGCCTGAGCTGCGGGTGGCAGCAGAGCCTGGCAGCAGCACCCAACGATAAGGCAGCGGCAGGCAGTTAGCCTGACCGGCCTTTGAAGCGACGACTAGCGCGGGCGAGGATGTCTCGCTCTTCGCGCGTCAGGCTCGATTCACCTGAGCGACTGATCTTCTCGAGGATTTCGTCAACGCGGGCCTGCAGGCTCACCTCGTCTTCACCATCCTGCGGGCGACGTGTGCCGATGTCGTCTGGTCGGACGACCTTGAACCGTCGCCGCATCTGTCGCAAACGACCGCCGAGGTCCGACAGGCCACTGAGATTCCAGCCCCGCCAAGCGTAGACCAGGCCGAACACCGCGCCACCGATGTGGGCCACGTGGGCAACGTTGCCACTACCCTGGGCGGCCCCCTGAACGTCGCTGACGAAGTAGAGAATGCCGAGGACCCATGCCGGGATGGGCAGGACGCCCCAGATCAGCACTTCTTGCCGGGGGAAGTACCAGACAAAGACTGCCAAGACCGCCATCACTCCACCGCTGGCCCCAATCAAATAACTGTTGCCGGGAGGAAACCCACCGGAGAAGAGGTTGGCACTGAGGACCCAGGCCAAGCCTGCGATGACAATGGAGACAAAGTAGAACCGGTAGAACTCGACGCGGCCGAGAATCTGCTCCACGGCCCTTCCGAAGAAGAACAGTGCCAGCATGTTGAAGGCGAGGTGCCAGGGGGTGCGGGCGTCGTGCGCGAAGCCGTAACTGACCAGTTTCCAGACCTGGAGCAGATGTTCCGGGAGATCACCCCGCAGGGCGAACAGGCTGTTGATCGAGAAGTTGGGGCTCCCGACCAGATTCAGCACCCAGACGCCCACGTTGGCGATGATCAGCGTGATGACGGCCGTCCAGTCGGACCGCGATTGATAACGATTGTCAAAGCGGTAGTAGCCGCGGTCGGAAAAGCCCATGCGGTCGCCTGCTGGGGAAAAGGAAAGGAATGGGGGCCGCATTCCTATCGTAGCAGGCCGGTGCCACGCCTCCCACCGGTGGCGTGCCGGCCCGGTGGGGACTGTAGCCGCGCCCGTGGCTGTGATACGCTCTGCGAGCGACAGGATTCCGCCCTGTCCGAGGGGGCGATGCCCCAAGAAACGCATTTCGACACGAGGGGAAACGATGGCAACGAACGGCAGACTCAATCGCAAACTTCGGATGGGTATCGTCGGGGGCGGGCAGGGCTCGTTTATCGGCCGGGTGCACGTGACCGCCGCCGTGCTCGACAATCGGGCCGCCTTGGTGGCCGGGGCTTTTTCAAGTGACCCAGAGCGGTCCAAAGCGAGCGCCGCCGACTATGACGTTTGCGATGACCGCGCCTATGGCTCTTACGCCGAGATGTTTGAAAAAGAGCGGGCCCTCCCTGAGGGCGAGCGGATCGATTACGTCTCGGTCGCTACTCCCAACCACATGCACTTCCCCGTTGCCAAAGCGGCGGTTGAGGCGGGCTTTCACGTGGTCTGCGACAAACCATTGACTCTCACGCTGGCCGAGGCTGAAGAACTCGCCGAAGTGGTTCGCAATTCAGCATCGGTCTTCGTAGTCACCCATAACTACACCGGGTACCCACTGGTCCGACAGGCCCGTGAAATGATTCTTTCGGGGGAACTTGGTGAGATTCAGGCCATCCGGTCGGAATACATCCAGGGCTGGCTGCGGACGCGACTGGAAGGTGAGGGCCAGAAGCAGGCCAGTTGGCGGACCGACCCCAAACGGAGCGGGGCAGCGGGTGCCTTCGGTGACATCGGCACGCATGCTTACAACCTCGGCCGGTATATGACCGGCCTATTTCCTGAGAAGATCAGCGCGAATCTCAAGGCCTTCGTGCCGGACCGCCCGCTTGATGACTATGGGCAGGCGGTCATCCGCTATGAAAACGGTGGCCTCGGAAGTGTCACCGCCTCGCAGATCAGTCATGGTCGTGAGAACGATCTACGGATTCAGATTGACGGCACCCTCGCGAGCCTCGAGTGGCATCAGGAAAATCCGAACCAGTTGTTTGTGCGGAAGAACGGGCATCCGCATGCCATCTATACCCGCGACCCAAATGCTCCCTTCACCAATGTCATGGGGCAGGCCGCCTGCCGCCTGCCGGCAGGCCACCCAGAGGCCTTCTTCGAGGCGTTTGCCAATGTCTATCGATGTGGGTTCGATGCGATGGAACAGGCGATCTGTGGAGACGCTTTTGAGCGCACGGACACGGTGTACCCCAACATTCACGATGGCGTTGAGGGAATGTACTTCATTGAGCAGGCGGTGGCGTCCAGCCAGGCCGATGCTGCTTGGTTGCCGCTGAAGCATCCGCTGGCCCGCCGGTAGTCGATCATCGGAGGAGTGGCGTGATGACAAAAAAACGGGTGGCTCGGCTGGTGTTCGATATCGAATCAGCCGCGGACGGGGAACTGATCCGGAAAATCCGGTACGCGGGTGAAGATCTTTCCCCCACGGAGGCGATTGCCAAATACCGGGATGAGTTACTTGCGCAGAACGGCAAGGACTTCATTCCCTACACCTTCCAGCAGCCGGTTTCGCTGGTGGTGGCAACAGTCGCCGATGACTATTCGCTGATTGACCTCGTGGCCCTCGATGAGGAACTCTCCCGACCACATGAGATCGTCCGCCTGTTCTGGGAAGGCTGGCGGAAGAACGGCCAGCCACAGTTGGTGTCATTCAACGGCCGCGGGTTCGACATGCCCTTGCTGGAACTCTGTGCCTTCAAGTTCGGCCTGGCCATCCCCGAATGGCTTGCGGAAAATGCCCGCAGTTTTGAGCAGCCCCGCAATCGCTACAACACCAATGGGCACCTTGACCTGCACGATCTGTTGACCAACAACGGAGCCAGCCGATTCGTGGGTGGCCTGTCACTAGCAGCCAACCTGATCGGCAAGCCGGGCAAACTCGATGTGGCCGGCCACATGGTGCAGGATCTCTGGGACAGTGGCCGTGCCCGCGAGATTCACGACTATTGCCGCAGCGACGTGCTCGACACCTACTTTGTGTTTCTTCGCAGTCGCGTCATGGCGGGCACCCTGTCACTGGACGATGAGCAGTCACTGATCGAGGCAGCGCACACCTGGATAAGTAGCAGGGCCAAGGATTCCCCTGGCCTGGCTCGCTACCTGGAAGGCTGGGGCGACTGGCAGAGCCCCTGGGGCTGACGTCACGGAAAGCACGGCCATCCTGTCCGTCTTTCCTTGGGGCGAAAGCCTGCGAGGCCAAGGTTCGCAGGCTTCCGCTGGTGCTGATTGGCGGCATCCTGCCGCCGGGTGTGGCGAACAAGAAGACGGGGTAAGAAGTAGATGGTCCTGTACTCGATGCTCCGCGCGATGAAGCGAAGGGGATCGGTGAACGCTCGAGGAGCCTTCGGAATCGGCCACTATGCTCAAACGTCGCGCAACCCCAACGCACCGCGGCCGATTTCGCAGCGACGAGACTTTCACCGTCCCCGAGCCGGCGGCTGCCTCCGCGAAAAGCCCGGACATGTCCGTACTTCCTGAGTGGGCAAGCCTCCACAGGTGCTCGTTGGCGACCGCTTGTCGCTGGGTGGCGGGGCGGTGGTGATGTTCACGCCGGAGCAGTCGGCTAGTCGGTGATTGGTTCTTTCACCAACTGGATAAAGTGCACACCCTTGGGGCCAGCAGAAAGTTCCTTCGCCTTCTTTTCGGCAGCCCGCTTGTCGGCATACTCAAACATCGCCAGCCGCTTGAGGCCAGAGTTGAAGACACCCCAGTAGGCCTTCAGCCGAACTTCCTTGACCACCTTCTTGCGGGTAGCCCGCTTCGCCGCTTTCTTCACGGTTTTTTTGGCGGTCTTCTCGCCAGTGGCGGCGACCTTTTTCTTCGCGGTTTTCGCCACCTTCTTGACCGTCTTCTTCGCCGCTTTTTTGACCGTTTTCTTCACGGTCTTCTTGGCAGTCTTTGTAGTCTTCTTCGCCACCTTCTTTGCAGTCTTCTTCGCCATGGACGTCTGCCAGCCTTCTGTGCGTACGGTGTGAGGGAATGCCTAATTCGGCTGCTGTTAGCACCTGGCAGCCGCCCCGCGGGTTCCCGCAGGAGGGCAGTAGTATAAGCCGTCAGCCAGTCGTCGCACAGGGACCCTGCTGGAGCCCTATAATGAGATGATGAATACCAGAAAGCGACTGATGGATGAGCCAAGCCTTGCCAGCCCATTGGCTGCCTATCGACAACTCGACGACGCTGCTTTGGAGCGCAGGATTGAGGGGGTCCGCCAGCGGCTGGGGCCGCGGCTGCTGATCCTTGGCCACCACTACCAGCAGGACGGCGTGATTGCCCATGCAGATCTGCGGGGCGACAGCTATCAGCTATCGAAAATGGCAGCTGAGCGGGCTGACTGCGAGGCGATTGCCTTCTGCGGTGTCCACTTCATGGCCGAAACGGCTGACATTCTGGTCAACCGGCCTGAGCAGGTGGCCAGCCGGGGGGGGCGTCGCGTGACGGTCGTCCTGCCTGACATGGCCGCCGGTTGCTCCATGGCTGACATGGCGGCGATTGACCAGGTCGAAGATGCCTGGGCTGACCTCGGGGAGGTCGTCGACACCTCGGACATCACGCCGGTCACCTATATCAACTCAGCCGCCAGCCTGAAGGCCTTCTGCGGCCGGCATGGCGGAATTGTCTGCACGTCGAGCAACGCCCACGCGGTGCTGGAGTGGGCCTTTGCCAGAACGAAGCGGGTGCTCTTCTTTCCTGATCAGCACTTAGGCCGCAACACCGCCCGAGCCATGGGGGTGCCGCTTGATGCCATGTGTGTTTGGAATCCGCACCAGCCGCGGCTGGGCGGCAATGATGCCACCACGCTGGAACGAAGTCGGGTGATTCTCTGGCAGGGGCACTGTAGTGTCCACGCGATGTTTCGACCGGAGCATGTGGCGACCATGCGGGAACAGCTTCCCGGCGTGAAGGTGTTGGTCCATCCAGAGTGTGCGATGGAAGTGGTCGACAAGGCCGACCTGGCCGGCTCCACCAGTTTCATCATCAAGCAGGTCGAGGCGGCTGCACCGGGGACGACCTGGGCGATCGGAACGGAGATGCATCTGGTCAAACGATTGGAGCAGGAGCACCCGGAACAGACGATCCGGTTTCTCTCGCCGACCGTCTGCATGTGCGCGACAATGTACCGGATCGATCTGGCGCATCTCTGCTGGGGCCTTGAGCAACTTGAGGCGGGAACACCGGTGAATGTTATTACGGTCGACGACGAAACTGCCCGCTGGTCAGTGGTCGCCCTTGAGCGAATGCTTGGGGTGACTGCGGCCGCAGCCCGGTGAGGCAAGTCGATGGCAGCAGACCAAGCCATGCAACTCCCACTGGGCTATTGCACCAACGTCCACCCCTGTCGGTCGCTTGACGACGTTGGACGGATGCTCGCTGAGCAGGCCTCTGCCGTGCAGGACCAGTGCGGCTTTGCGATTGCTGTCGGCCTCTGGCTGCCGGCAGCAGCAATGGTCGACGTTGCAGTTGATCCGGCAGCGATCGACCGGCTGCGAGGCTGGCTCACGGAGCACCGGTTTACCTGCCACACGCTTAACGCTTTTCCCGTGGGGGACTTTCACGCAACCCGGGTGAAGGAGCAGGTCTATCTGCCTGACTGGGCTGACCCAAAGCGACTTGCCTACACCCGGGCGTGCAGCCGATTGCTAGCCGAAATCTTGCCCGCAGAAACCGAAGGTAGCATTTCCACGCTGCCGCTGGCATTCAAACAGGCGGAGCGGTCGGCCGACTTCTTCGAGCAGGCGATTGCCCAGTTGCTTGCCCTGGCCAGTGAACTTGGGCAGTTGCGTCAGGAAACGGGCAAGACAATCAGGCTGGCGATTGAGCCCGAGCCTTTTTGTCTGCTCGAGACGACGGCCGAGACAGTGACCTTTTTTGAGCGTCTCTGGCAGGCCGCGGCAGTGGCAGGCTGCGAGGCCGCTGCCCGCGAGCATCTGGGAGTCTGCTACGACGTCTGCCATCAGGCGGTCGAGTTTGAAGATGCTGCTACAGCCGTCGGCCAGCTCGATGCGGCCGGCATTCGTATCAACAAGGTGCAGATCAGTTGTGCAGTCGAACTCGACCGGCCAGCCGATCCCGAGGCCCGGCGTGCACTCGCTGGTTTTGCTGAGGCCCGGTATCTGCATCAGGCATTTGCCCGGCACGCGGATGGCCGGATTGTCAGCGCGGTCGATCTCACGGAACCACTGGCTCTTGACCCTCCGGCCGACTGGCAGGCTGCCGAAACCTGGCGGGTGCACTTCCATGTGCCGGTCGATGCCGAGCGGCTGGGACCCCTGGGAACAACCCGGGCCGAATTGGAGCGAGCACTCACCGCGATTCAGCGGCTCGCCTACCAGCCTCATCTGGAAGTGGAAACCTACACCTGGCCGGTGCTGCCTGGTGTGACGGCTGGCGATGTCAGCGCCGGCATTGCCCGGGAACTGCTCGCCACGCGAGCTCTGCTGGAGCGGGCTGCCGGGGCGGCTTAACCCCGAGAACCTCTGAGGACTGTCCCCAATGCTTCCGTGGCTTTTTTTGGCCGTTGCCATTGTCGCTGAGGTGGTCGGCACCAGTTTTTTGAAAGCCTCAGCAGGCTTCACGAAACCTCTGCCTGTGATGGCAGTCGTGGTCGGATACGGTCTCTCGTTCTACTTCCTTTCGTTAACGCTCGAGACCCTTCCGGTCGGTATCGCGTATGCCGTCTGGTCCGGAGTCGGCCTCTTGTTGATCACAGCGGTGGCCTGGGTCGCGTACGGGCAGACGCTTGACCTGCCAGCCGTCATCGGCATGGGGCTGATTCTGGCCGGCGTCCTGATCCTCAAACTGTTCTCAACAGTTGCTGGGCATTGAGCCCAACTCAGGCTGGACGGGCGATTGATTCCAATTGGCTATGCAAGGCAACCAGGTGCCGATAGCGGTCAAAGACCTGGCTCAGTGTGGCCACGGCAGAGGGCTCTGGGGAGAAACTGGTTGGACTGCCCGCTGACTGAGCCGCGAGGAAGCTGGCCCAGTCAGTTGCCCGGCCTGCGAGCGTATCGCTGCGGAACTTTGCGAGCAGGGCCGCGCCCCAGGCGGTCCCCTCTTCGCCACCAGACAGAATTGTCACTGGGGTGTTGAACACGTTGGCGACAACCTGCCCCAACTCGGGTGTTTTGACCAGGCCGCCAGAGAGGATGATCTCGTTGCGGGGATAACCCTGCCGATCGAGTTCTTCACTGCCGAGTTTAAGGTTGAAGATGGTCGCCAGCAGCATTGCCTTGACGGCGTTGCCGGGCGTGGCGGTGGTGTTGTTGAGACCAAGCACCAGGGCTGTGCCGCCCTGTGAGACGCCCAACCCTGGTTCATCGTCCATGAAGGGCAGGGCCAGCAGGCCACCGCAGTCATCCGCGGCAGCCAGCACCTGTGGCATGATCGCGGCAAAGTCGCCACCGAACATTGCCACCACCATGTTCATCGCTGTGGTGCCATTGCGGAGACAGACCATGTTGATTGGCCGACCGTCAGGAGCGCAGAAGTGATCAATCGGTTGGGCAATGCCTGCAAAGGCCCGATCACCGACCGAGTTGGCCACGACGCTGGTGCCAAAACTCATCGAGACCTGCCCCGGCGCGGCAATCAACGACCCGGCCAACGCTGCTGGCTGATCACCCTCGGCGGGAGCCACTGGTACGCCCTGCGGCAGGCCGAGCAGTTCGGCGCCGTGGGCATTGAGCGAGCCGGCGTCCTGGCCTGCCGTGCGCACCGTCGGCAGGAGTTCAGCCAGCTGAGGCAGAGCTGTGCCCGGCAGACTGGTGGCAGCGGCTGCGTTGGCGAGGGTATCAAAGGCCTTGAGCAACGTCTGGTCGTAGTCGAGCCTCGCCTGGTCGATCGGGAACATGCCGGCAGCGTCACCAATGCCGAGGATCCACTCACCCGTCAGCCGGAAGGCAAGCCAGCCAGCCGGGGTCGTCAGGTGGGCGGTGCGGGCCGCCTGTTCCGGTCGATGGCGGATGGTCCAGAGCCAACGAACAGCGGTCATTCGCTTCGGGCATTTGGTGCCAAGGTGTTCGGTCAGTTTATGTCCTTCGGCTTCGTTGCGGCCGTCACACCATAGCCGAGCGGTCCCAATTGGATCGCCATTGGCATCAGTGAGCACTTCGCCGTGCATCTGACCGGAGATGCCGATCGCCAGTACCTCGAGGTCAACCTGCATGGCGGTGAGTTTGCGACGCAGGTCGGCCATGGCGGTATCGACTGCTGCCTCCCAGTCTGCTGGTTGCTGCTCATAGCACTCGGGCCCAAGGTCCGGCACCATGGCGTAGGTGGCCTCGCCACTGGCAATAATCTTCAGATCAGCATCAGTGAAAATCACCGATAGTCCTTGGGTGCCCGCGTCGATACCGAGGTAGCCTGGGGTTTTCATGGGGTGCTCTCAAGGGGAAAGAGGTAGTGATAGGTGGCCCGCTACGCTGCAGACAGTTCGGCGAGAATCGAACTGAGGAGACGGTCCAGTTGCTCCGTTGCCGCCGCAAGAGTGGCTCGCTGACGCTCAGTGAGTGGCTGGCGGCCGATACCGAAGTCGAAGCCTCGCAGGTTTGCCGCCAGGCGGACGCCTTCAGGAAAATCTCCCGCCGTAAACATGGTATCGAAGAGCGCGATGACCTGTCGCTGCAGTCGTAGTGCGTCGTCGATGCGTCCTGCCATTGTCAGATCGTAGACTGCCTGGGTCAGTTCGGGGGCGACACAACTGGTGGCATGGGTGCCGCCCTGACAGCCGGCGAGTAGCATTGGTACAAGGACGGCATCCCAGCCAGTCATGAAGACGAATTCGGGCCGAGTGGGCCGCACGGCCTCGATCATCCGCGTCATGCCGGCCAGGTCGCCAGACGAATCTTTGATGCCGATGATGCGATCAAACTCAGCCAGTCGGCAGATGGTCGGCAGGTCGATGGGACTGGCGAACATCGGAATGTTGTAGAGCGTGACATCAATCGGGCTGTTGGTCGCGATCTCACGGAAGTAGGCGTACACGCTCTCGGGTGAAAGCTTGTAGTAAAAGGGGGAAACGATCGCGACGGCCCGGGCTCCATACTCACGATAGGCCTCACAGGCAGCAAGCGTCTCGCGAACGTTGGCCTCTGCCGCCCCCGCGATCACAGGCACCCGACCGGCTGCCTGGTCGCAGACGATACGGATGATCTGTCTCCGCTCTTCGACAGTGAACCGGGTGAATTCACCCGTGGAGCCATTGGGGTAGAGCCCGTGGACACCCTTTTCAATCAGCCAGTCGATATAGCGACGAAGTTCCGCTTCGTTGATCTCTCCTGCTGAATCAAGCGGCACCATATGAGGCGCTAGGATGCCATGAATGACAGAAGGTGGTTCAGAAGGCATGGCTTGAAAAAAGCGGGGGCTGAAAAAAGAAGGCCGTTGGGGAGATGGGGATTCGGGAGCATGAGATACCGCAGGCACGGTCACCACGATTTTGGTGGAAAGTCTTTTTTCCACTGTTCGTACATGCCATGTAGTTGCGTCACGACTTCTGGGTGCGTGCCAGCGAGATCATTCGTTTCGGCAGGGTCGGTTGCCAGATTAAAAAGTTGAGGTGCGGGTTGGTGCTCACTGCTGGTCGCAACGCCTGAATTCACCACGCCCTTTTGGGGTTGGTTTTTCAGTTTCTTCTTTTTTGAGTTCTTGGAGGCGGTGTTCCCTGCAACGAGTTTCAGGTCACCGTGACGAACGGCCCACTTTGAGCCATTCTTCCAATACAGTGTTTCGTGAGGCCGGTCAGTTTGGGTGCCATTGGCAACCGGCAGCAAGTTCACGCCATCGAGCGGTTTGCCTGGTGAAGTAGTCACGCCTGCCGCAGCCAGTACGGTTGGGAAAATATCAAGGGAAATAACAGGAGCATCAACAACTTTGCCGCCTGAAAAAGCCTTGGGCCATCGCATTGCAAAGGGTACCCGAATCCCGCCTTCCCAGGTGCTTCCTTTAAAACCACGAAGGGGCGTGTTGTCGTGACTGAAAACGCCGCCATTATCGTTGATGAAGAATACGAGGGTGTTGTCAGCAATCTTTTGTTGTTCCAGTTCATCAAGGACCATGCCGACCGCCCGATCGAGGGCGACAGTCATGGCCCGATGGGTTTGGTTGCCTCCACCCCCCTTGACGGTCTTGAGGTCGGCTTCGGTTGCATGGTTGGGGCCGTGCGTGGCGTTGAATGCGAGATACATGAAAAATGGCTTCTCGCCACGATCGGCAATGTATTTCGCAGCAGTGCGGCCCAGTTCATCAGTCATGTAGTCAAAGGTTTCCGGGATGGGTTCACGATTATGAAGAAGGCGATTGAGGATGGTCGGTTTCTCGAGTGGAAAGTAACTGCGGGCCCCCTGTAGAAATCCGTAGTAGTCGCTGAATCCCCGCGAGAGTGGGTGAAACTGGGGCGCGTACCCGAGATGCCACTTACCTAGTGCAATCGTCTGGTAGTTGTGGGCAGCAAGGACTTCAGGAAGTGTTGTTTCTTCCAGAGAAAGGCCGTTGGTTTCGCTGTAGACAGGCGGAATATTGAATTCATGCCCAAAGCGATTCTGGTAGCGGCCGGTGAGTAGGCCTGCACGGGTCGGGCTGCATACCGCACCACTGGTGTAGCCATTCGTAAAATGGACGCCGTCTCGAGCGATGGAGTCAATGCGGGGAGTTTTGAAAAGTGTCGATCCGTGTATGGAAAACTCATTGAATCCGGCGTCATCTGAAATGATGACAACGATGTTTGGTGCAGGGCCTGATGATGCGGACAGCGGTGATGCAGCGACGAAGAAGCCGAACAAGAAGGCCAATTTCATGCCCGGGTTTATGGCCGTGGCGAACCGTTGGGTGATCGCCGTAAAGGCCAAGAACATTGCGGAACGAGCAGTGAGTTGCATGGATCGCGGTAATTCAGTTGTTTGGAAAAGAAAATCTGGTGATACTGCTGGCAGTCTTACCAATCTCGTTGTCGCAAGCAAGCAGGAACCCCATGATCCACCATCGGCGGTCACTCCAGTTTATCGCGGTCTGTGTTCTTTCAGCGTGCACGCATCTTTTTCATGAGGCCCGCGCTGCGGGAGTTGTTGCTGCTGGTTCGAAGCCGAACGTACTCTTCCTGTTTGCGGATGATCTGACATATGAGGCCATTCGAACTTTTGGCTACACCGACATCGACACCCCCAACCTTGACCGGTTGGTGGCTCGGGGAACCACCTTCAGCCATGCCTACAACATGGGCTCATGGAGTGGGGCAGTCTGCATAGCGAGTCGCACCATGCTGATCACTGGCCGCAGTGTCTGGGATGCTCACAAGATCTACAAGGCGACAAGTAAGGAGCGACAGGCCGGTGTGCTCTGGCCCCAACTGCTTAAGCAGGCAGGCTACCGGACCTACATGACCGGCAAGTGGCATATTCAGACCGATGCAGCGAAGTGTTTTGATGTGGTCAAGCATGTTCGTCCAGGAATGCCTCCAACTGTCGAAGCGGCCTACAACCGGCCGCCTGCTAGCGGTGCCGATCCGTGGGATCCGACCGACACCAGCAACGGCGGTTTTTGGGAGGGAGGCCGTCACTGGAGTGAGGTGACGGCTGATGATGCGATCGGTTTTCTCAAGGAAGCCGGCCAGACGAGCCAACCGGCGTTTTTCTATATCGCCTTCAATGCCCCGCATGATCCGCGGCAGTCACCGCAGGAGTATCTCGATCGGTATCCGCTTGAGCGAATTGCCCTGCCTGAGCCATTTCTGCCTACCTATCCGTACGCAGAGGTGATGGGGTGCGACACCAGCCAGCGCGATGAAAAACTTGCACCGTTTCCCCGGACGGAGCGGGCGGTGAAGGTCCATCGTCGTGAGTACTACGCACTGATGACCCATCTGGATGTTCAAATTGGTCGCATCATCGACGCGCTGGAGGCTTCCGGGAAGGCTGACAACACGGTGATCTTTTTTACCGGTGACCATGGCTTGTCCGTTGGGCACCACGGGCTGATGGGAAAGCAGAATCAGTACGACCACTCGGTTCGCGTGCCCTTCATTGTCACTGGGCCTGGTGTTCAGGCAGGTGTTGTGGATCATACGCCGATCTACCTGCAGGACGTGATGCCGACGACGCTCGAACTCGCTGGTGCTCAGCAGCCGGAGCATGTTTTCTTTCAGAGCCTTATGCCTCGACTGGCTGCCGCCGCAGGTGATCGCAAGCCACCGTCACCCCCCTATGAATCAATCTACGGTGGGTTTCTTGGACTGCAGCGGTCGATCACCCATGCCGGCTGGAAGTTGATCGTTTATCCGAAAGGTCAGGTGGTTCGGCTCTACAACCTGGACCAAGATCCTCATGAGCAGACCGACCTTGCCGGCATGCCAGAACATGTCGATAGACAGCAAGAACTGCTCGACCGCCTTGTTGCATTGCAGCGTGAGTTGGGTGACGACGTTGATCTCAGCGGGCTGATGCCGTGAGGCCGCTGGCTGCTGTTATTCCCGGCCGAGGAAGGCCCCAGTGGTTGTCGGCTGGTGACCAATGCGGTGGGTCTGCACTTCAATGAACCGCTGGGTGCCTGGCACCTCGAAGGGCTTGGTGTAGACCTGCCAGGGGCCTTTGTAATGCTTCTTCGTACTGAGTCGGTAGCCAATCGAGGCCCCCGGTTCTGGGCAGGAGAGGCTGACCTGAAATGTGGTGCCGCCATTTCGCTCGGAGACGGTTTCCTCGATTTCGGCAGCTGGGGTAGCTGGCTGCTTGCCTTCTGGCGGCCAGATGATCTCGCGGACGAGTTTTGTCTCGGGCAGAACGAAGCCGAGGTCGCCAGTGTCGGCAATCCAAGCGTCGAGGTGCTGTCGGAGGGCAGCAATGCGTTCCTGGTGCTCAGGGGCATCAATCAGGTTGGTCACTTCCCAGGGGTCGGCCTCGGAGTCATAAAACTCTTCGGCGGGCCGCTCGGTTGCGGCGAGTTGCCACTGGCTGGGTGTCTGGGGGCCGGCCTCTTCAAGGGCATACAGTTCTGCCGTCATCGGCAACTGCTCGCGGTAGGCGTTGCGAATCAGGTAGGGGAGATTCGTCACAAAGTTTTTTGTGTAGCGGAACCGACCGTCGGAGACTGTGCGACTGCGATCATAGACCGAGTCAAACCGGTCCGCGTTGGCATAGGCGTGGCCGCGGCGGTAGTCGGCCCGCTCACTGGCAAACCGCCCCAGGAACGGCGTGCCATCGAGACGCGGGTCAGGCTCAATCCCGGCCAGCGAGAGGGTTGCTGGCCCGAAGTCGATGAAACTGACGACCCGGCTGTTGCGACGGCCCGCGTCTTGGCCGTTGGGATACTGCACAATCAGCGGCACCCGGGTGCCCGTATCGAAGCAGGACCGCTTGCCCCGAGGGAGACCAACGCCATGATCACTGAAGAAGATCACCACAGTGCTCTCAGTGAGACCAGCCCGTTCCAGTTCATCCAGCTTCTTGCCTACCCAGCCGTCCATTTCAGCAATGTTGTTGTAGGTGCGGGCAACAGCATCGCGAACGTGGGCTGTGTCAGGGTAGAAGGGCGGCAGTGGAACATCCTCTGGGGCGACCACTTGGGGCCGCTGTTTGGCTTTGGGAAAGCCCTGGCTTTCATGCGTGCCCGAATAATTGAAGACCGCGAAGAACGGCTGGCCGTCGCCTCGGTTCTTCCAGTGTGCCTTGCTGCTTGATTCATCCCAAACCGTAACCGGCTCCTTGAACTGGTAGTCCTTTTTGGAGGCGTTCGTGCAGTAGTAGCCGGCTGCTCGAAGGTGCTCGGGGAAGCAGCGGACGAAGGCCGGCGGCAGGCCCTCATAGCCGGGGATGTCTTTGTATGCCTCGGGGTCTTTGGCAACGGCTGATGAACTCGGTTTGCCATTTCGCATCTGCATCGTCCCGATGCGGGTACAGAACATGCCGGTAATCAGTGATGACCGAGCAGGGGCACAGACCGGCGAGGTGGCAAAGGCGTTGTCGTAGACGACACCCTCGCGGGCGAGTCGGTCGAGGTTCGGTGTCGGAACGGTGGTGTCACCATACGGGCCGATCCAGGGGCTCATGTCCTCGACCGAAAGCCAGAGGATATTTGGGCGGGATTCACGGGTAGCAGCACCCGCTTGGGTCACACCTGCTGCGAAAACAGTGAAGAAAAGAAGAATGCTGAGGCGGAGTGGGCATGATCGCATGAGCAAAAGTCCTCGTGGAAGCGGAGAAGACAGTGGCACGAGTATACCGCTTGCGGTCCTTCAACGTCGTGGCGGTTGCGACACCCCTGGGGCGATGGCCGCGGTAGCCTAGGATGGCAGCGCTCACCGCAGGGTGGTTGCCAAGGTATGCTCGTGAAGCAATTCGTGTTCACGAATCTGGCTGGCAAAGGCCTGCCTCTGACATGTCAGGTCTGGCAAGCGATGACTGGACTGGAGGTTGCGCCGCTAGTCAGCGCGTAATGCCAGTCAGCGCGTAATTTAGCGAGAGCGATTCTTTCGGCGAGTTGCTGTTGTCATTGCCGGGTAAGACTTTTTATCTTGCAGGACATTAGGTTCTCTGGAAACTTCAACTATGGCACTTGACCTTACAGGCTGTACTGTCGCCGTGACCGGTGGTGCTGGGTTTTTGGGCCAGGCTGTCCTAGAGCGGCTTGCAGCCCGGGGCGTTGCCCGTGTCACGGTTCCACGGCGGCAGGATTACGATCTCGTTCATGAGGGAGATGTCATTCGGATGTACGATGACTTCCAGCCAGATGTGGTGTTGCATCTTGCTGGCGAGGTCGGTGGTATTGGGGCGAATCGTGCCAACCCGGGTCGATACTTCTACGCCAACATGGCGATGGCCCTCAACTTGATCGAGCAGGCTCGGGCACGCGGAATCCGTAAATTTATTCAGGTTGGAACGATCTGTGCCTATCCAAAGTTTACGCCGGTGCCATTTCATGAAGATGCACTCTGGGAGGGGTATCCTGAAGAGACGAACGCCCCGTATGGCATCGCCAAAAAGGCCGCCCTTGTCATGCTCGATGGTTACCGCAGACAGTACGGATTGGCGAGCACGTATCTCTTGCCAGTCAATCTCTATGGCCCGCATGACAATTTTGATCCAGGGAGTTCCCATGTTATTCCGGCCTTGATCCGGAAGTGTGAGGCTGCCCGACTGGAGGGACGCGACCATATTGAATGTTGGGGTACTGGATCAGCCAGCCGTGAGTTTCTTTACGTGGATGATGCGGCCGAAGGAATCGTTCGGGCAGCCGAGGTCATGGAGGAGCCCGAACCATTGAATCTTGGCACGAACCGGGAAATTTCGATTCATGATCTGGTCAAACTGATTGCCAGACTGGTGGGATTTGAGGGTGAAATTCGCTGGGATGCGTCAAAACCTGATGGCCAGCCCCGACGTTGCCTCGATGTGACGCGGGCCAGCGAACGCTTGGGCTGGAAAGCGACGGTGCCGTTTGAAGAAGGGTTGAAGCGGACCATTGCGTGGTGGCGGGCTACGAGCCAGTGACTCAGTGATCCACAGCCCGCAGTTTCGGCGGTTTCCCGGTCGTGCTAAGCCACGATGTGCCGGGGGGCTAGTCAGCCACAAGGCATGTCTGATTGTCTTGCCGCGATGCCGTATTTTCATATGAACAGTAACTTAGTTTTAGACTCAGATGTCCAGGGATGTCTGCCATAGAAAATGGCGAGGCGATTAACGATGTGAAGGGTTGCCTTGGCAGCGGTGTTCGCTGGAGTCATCATGGACGTACCAGCCGTCTTTTTGGAAAACTATTTCATGAATCCACGCTTCTCCCCTTCGCACTGGTCTCGACGTGCCTTTCCGACAGTACTCGTAGGGATGCTCGCGCTGCTGTCGGCGGTGTCCGTGGCGACTGCGGCAACTCCCGCTGATGCCTTGCCAGCATTCGCCCGCTGGATCATTGCGGCTGACTATTCCAGAAACGGGTCAGTGCTGGTCACCGCTGGCGGCGAGAGCCTTCTCTACCATCCCGGCGATGTGGTGATCTGGCAGGCTGACGGCAGCCGGCTGGCTGACCTGCCGGGCCATCAGACGGCAGTCTGGGCCGTCGATATCTCTGCCGATGGAAAAACCGTAGCAACGGCGGGCTATGACGGTGTGGTCAAACTCTGGGACCTGCCTGGCCGGCAGCATCGAGCAGATTTTAAAAAACAGACGGGCTGGGTGCGGTCGCTCAGCTTTTCACCCGACGGAAGCCGCCTGGCGACGGCAGGGGAGGATGGAACCGTCGTGCTCTGGGACGTTGCCAAGAAAACGCCGGTGGCGACAGTGAAGGCCCATGACGGGCCGGTTACGGCGGTGGCCTATTCACCTGATGGAACCATGTTGGTCACCGGTGGAGGGGACCGGCTACTGAAATGCTGGAAGGCTGTTGATGGCACCGCGACAGGGCAGTGTGCTGGGCATAGTGACACGATCTGGGCCGTCGCCTTCTCGCCGGCTGGTGATCGGCTGGTGTCGGCCGGCGCTGACCGGACAGTCAGGCTGTGGGATCCTGCCACCACGAAGCCAGTGGCTACGCTCACCGGCCATAAGGATTGGGTGACCAGCATTGATTGCAATCAGGATGGCTCCCGGTTGGTCTCCGGCAGTCTTGACGGCGCCGTCAAACTCTGGGATCTGCGGGCTGCTCGTGAGCAGGAGGGGCCCAAGGCACGGCCAGTGAGTGTCTGGTGCACGCGGTTCAGCCCGGATGGAAAGTCACTGTTTATCGGAAGTCATACCGGCGGCACGATCGTGGCGACGCCAGCGGCCAAGCTGTTGCCATTGCCGCCGAGTCCGCCACAACCGGCCACTCCGCAAAAGCAAGCGAACGCAGCCTGGATGCCTCTGGTCCCGACTGCCTTCCACAGCCTCGTCGGCGCGACGGCCACGATCGCCGCCGATGGTACCGTGATGGTGGCCGGCGCGAAGGGACAGGACACCTACACGCTGACCGCAGCGTTACCAGCCGGAAGAACTTTGCAGAGGCTGCGGCTTGAGGTCCTCCCTGATCCAGCGTTGCCAGCGCAGGGACCCGGCCGGGCCGGCAACGGCAACTTTGTGCTCAGCGAATTAAGCCTGAAGGTTGCGGCGGCTGGAGGCGGTGAGCCGGTAGCGCCGGTGAAGCTAGTCGGTGTGACTGCCGACTTTTCCCAGGGCGGCTGGAACATCGCTGGGGCCATCGATGGCAACCTGGAAACGGGCTGGGGGGTCGCCGGGGGGACCGGCGCTCGGCATGCGGCGGTGTTTGAGGTCGCCAAAGAGCCTGCGGTGCCAGGGGGAGCGACGGTCTCAATTGTGGTTGATCAGCAGTATGCCGACGGCGTGCATTCCCTCGGCAAGTTTCGCCTCTCTGTCGAGCAGGTTCCCGTTTCACCACCACCGGCGAAACAGCCAAAGGCTGCCGCGGGTGCCGAAAAAGCAGCGTCGGCCGAGCAGAAGCCGGCGAAGGGTGTACAACAGTAGGTGGCTCCGGGCCCGCTGCGGTTTGGCTGCTTGTTGCAGGCGTCGCTGAGGTAGCCCGTGCCGCCGAGGCAGCCGGTGGCTGCCTGGCAATCTCGTCCTCATCACTTTCATTCTGCCAGGGCAATCACCATGCATTTCCGTTCCCTCCGATTGTTGAGTCAGGGTTTCGTGATCAGTCGCCTCGGCTGGGCCGTGACAGGCTTGGTCGTCGGTGTTGTGCTCAGCAGTCGTGTTGCTCGCTGGGAGAGGAAGCCACAGGTGCTGCCGGTGGTGCAGGCCATGACGTCGCAGGCAAACGACTCGTTTGCCGTCTGTACCACGCCAATGACCTCGGGCTTGGGGGGTGGTGCCGAAGGTTTCTTCATGCTCGATTTCCTGACCGGTGATCTGTCAGGTGGACTGCTCAATCCGGCGACCGGGACCTTCGGGGTGGCCTATCGCCACAACGTGCTTGATGACCTCGGGTTTCAGCCGGGGCAGGCCAAGGAACCCACGTTTTTGCTGGTTGCGGGCCGGGCTGAACTCCGGCGGCGGGGGGCACCGGCTCTCGCACCGTCGGTACTCTATGTCACGGACTGCTCTTCTGGGGCGACTGTGGCCTACGGCATTCCGGTGGGCACGCAACAGGGAGCGGCGGCTGGCGTGCCGCTGCCGTTGCTGCCGCTTGATATCGCCCAGCCACGTGGTGGGGCACAGCCATGACCGAACATGACGCACCATCCAACGACGAGATCATGGTGTTCGTCAATGGCGCAGAGAAGCGACTACCCGCTGGCGGCACGGCGCACGACCTGCTAACCGCAGTCGGCTTGGCTGGCCGGCCTGTGGCGGTCGAAGTCAATGAAGTTGTTGTTCCCCGGGCAGCTCTGGGTGAGCGGATACTCGAAGATCAGGATCGGCTGGAGATCGTCACCCTCGTTGGGGGCGGCTGAGGAACGTCGGCGAAGCAGTGAAGAGAAGCATGCAGGAACAGGGTGGAGAGCGAGACGGACGGATGACAGACGCAGGACTGAATGATGCCGCAGGGACGCCAGCCGGTGCGGCGGCTTTGCAGGTGGGAGCGTTTACCCTTGCCAGCCGACTGGTCGTGGGCACGGGGAAATACGCGTCGTACGCTGAGATGGCCCGCTGCCTCGAGGCCAGTGGCACAGACTGTGTCACCGTGGCTGTCCGGCGGGAACGGCTGTTAAACGCCGCCGGCGAAAACATTCTCGACCACCTTGATCTGTCGCGGTACACGCTGCTGCCCAATACGGCCGGCTGTTTTTCGGCAACCGATGCGGTGCGGGTCGCGCGGCTTGGCCGGGAGTTACTTCGCGACCTTGGTAACGCTGGCAGCGAGTGGGTGAAGTTGGAGGTCCTCGGCGATCAGAAGACGCTGCTGCCCGATCCGGTCGGCACCCTTGAGGCGACCGAGCAGTTGGTGGCCGACGGCTTTTCCGTGCTGGTCTACACCAGTGATGATCCGATTGTGGCCCGGCGGTTGAAGGACCTCGGTGCAGCCAGCGTGATGCCGGCTGGCAGTCCCATTGGCTCAGGTCAGGGCGTTCTCAATGCCAATAACCTGTCAATCTGCCTGGAATACCTGAAGGACGGCGACCCGGATTATCCGGTCATCGTTGATGCTGGTGTCGGCACGGCAAGTGATGTTGCAGCAGCGATGGAATTGGGAGTTGATGGCGTGCTCCTCAATACGGCGATTGCCCATGCCGCCGACCCGTTGCGGATGGCGCGGGCGATGCGAGCTGCCTGTGACGCAGGCCGGGACGCTTTCTTGGCAGGCCGTATTCCCCGGAAACGGTACGCCACGGCATCGAGCCCCGAGACCGACAGAATTACACCAGCCGCCCTCTCGCCGAACTGAACTACATGCTTGCCACCCGGATCATTCCCTGTCTCGATGTCGAAAAAGGTCGTGTTGTCAAAGGCACGAAGTTTCTTGAACTGGTCGATGCAGGTGATCCCGTTGCTGTTGCTGCACGGTATGAAGCGGAGGGGGCTGACGAACTGGTCTTTCTCGACATCACAGCGAGCCACGAAGGCCGAGCGATCATGCTGGACATGGTGCGGCGGGTGGCAGAGACGATTTTCATGCCGTTTACTGTTGGGGGTGGCATCCGCACGCTGGACGACGCTGTTGAACTCGTGCATGCGGGCGCTGAAAAAGTGAGCATCAACTCGGCGGCGGTCAAAACCCCTGAGTTGGTGACGGCGGTTGCCGATCGACTGGGGAGTTGCGCGACAGTGGTCAACATCGACCCCAAACGCGTCCGTCGAGATGGCCGCGAGGTCTGGGAGGTCTTTGTCAACGGTGGCCGGGTACCGACTGGGCTGGACGCGGTCGACTGGGCGCGAAGGGTTGAGTCGCTCGGAGCGGGGGAGATCGTGCTAACCTGCATGGACCGGGACGGTACCCGCGACGGCTACGATCTGGAGATGACCGCTGCGGTTAGCCAGGCAGTTGGCATCCCGGTGGTGGCCTCTGGCGGGGCAGGGCGGCCCGAGCATTTGGCCGATGCGATCGAGCACGGGAAGGCAGATGCCGTGCTGGCCGCTGGGATCTTCCATTTTGGGGTCTGTTCGATCGCCGAGGTGAAGGCACTGCTGGCCTCCCGGGGAATTCCGGTGCGGCCGGTGGTGGCAGCCACCCCAGCAGGCTAGGGGTCTGCCGCAGTCGGTTTGGCCGTTGTCAGGCTGTCGATTATCGTGATGATCCGTAGGAATGTCCGCCGGAGGGTCGGTGGGGTCCTCAACAATCCAGGGGTGATGACATGCTCGATGCCAAACCGGAAGGCAACCCGCCCGAGGCGTCCTTCGTTGCGGACGAGGCGACACCGACACCGGTGGCCGCTGGGAAGGGCGATCGGTTGGAGATCGACCGCTACTTTGAGGCGCTGGTCAAACTGAATGGCTCCGACCTGCACCTGAAGTCAGGGCAGCCGCCGTACATGCGGGTCAAAGGCGCGCTTCAGCCCCTGAAGTCCCCGCCGATCAGTAAGGAGAAGATGCAGGAGATCTGCTTTCCGATGCTTGATGATCGGCAGCGGAAGATTCTGGCTGATGAGGGCGGGGCTGACTTCGCACACAGTGCGGTGGTGGATGGAACCAAGTGGCGTTTCCGGGTGAATCTGCTTTACCAGATGGGTGCACTAGGCATGGTTGCCCGAAAGGTTAACAACACCATTCCGAACTTTGAGAAGTTGTTTCTGCCGTCGGCCATCGAACGGCTCTGTACCCTTGATCAGGGCATGGTTCTGCTGGCTGGGGTGACGGGGTCAGGCAAGAGTACGACGATCGGGTCGATGCTCAACTACATCAACCGCAACTACCGCAAGCACATCCTGACCCTTGAGGATCCAATTGAGTTTGTCTTCACCGAAGAGAAGTGCCTGATCAACCAGCGGGAGATCGGCACGGACGTGAAGAACTTTGAGATCGGCATGAAGCATGCCGTGCGAGAAGATCCGGACATCATCCTCGTGGGTGAGCTTCGTGACGTTGATACCTTCAAGACGGCGATTCATGCCGCCGAGACCGGCCACCTTGTCTATGGGACCATCCACGCCTCAAATGCGCCGAGTACAATCTCGCGAATCCTCGACCTGTTTCCCCAGGAAGAGCATGCGGCGATTCGCAGTGCCATCGCCTTCAACATGAAGGGCATCGTTGCCCAGAAGCTGCTCAAGTCAATCAGGGAGGGTGTTGCCCGCGTGCCGGTTGTGGAGTTGATGTTTATCGATGTGCTGGTGCGTAAATACGTGCTGGAGGAGCAAGAGCATCTGCTCGCTGACCATATTCGCAAGTCGGCCAAGGATGGAATGCAAGATTTCACGATGAGCCTCAAGAGCCTGATTGACCAGGAATTGATCGATCGGCAGGCGGCCCTAGAGATCGCGCCGAACCGCGAGGCGTTGCAGATGGCATTGAAGGGCATTGTCTAAAGCAGCGGCCAGCCCGTGGGGGCGTCTGATGCCAAGGAGAAGGAAGCAGAGCGTGACGGACGTGAGAGAGAACATGGTTTCACGGCGGCAGTTTGGCCGCTGGTTGCTGGTGCTGGCATGTCTCGGCGTGACAGTCACGCCGAGTTCGAATGCCTGGGCACAAAACAAGGACAAAAAGCCACCTGCGAACAAGCAAACTGACCCAAAAGTTGCTGAGGGAGAGGGTGAAGATGCTGCGCAGAAGGAGCCTGTTCCCCTCAAACTCGAGGTGGACGCGCTGATTGTGCCCGGAATCATCATGGGCGTGATCAGCCTGCTCTGGGCCTGTTCAAGCGTCTGGATTGTTAAAGATGCCCGCAGGCAGGGATTGGGCAGCAAAAAATGGAAGAAGATCGTTGTGGCACCCTACGCCGTGCTGGCCGTGGGGCTGCTTGCCTGTGTCGGTCTGAATTGGACGGACTATGCCTTTTTGGAGGCGGGCGGTCTTTCGCTGGGGGTCGGTCTGTTGGCGGCTGTCTGGCTGATGCCGCTGGTGCTCTATCTGGTGGCTCGAAACCGTGCACTCAATGACACTGGAGAAGTGGTGGCCGCCCCGCCAGAGGTCACCCTAGTCGCCACCTGCCGTGAGGTGCCGGAAGAAAATGCCCTGCTCGTGGAAAAGCTCTCGGAAAACGCCGAGATCAGGGATCTGATCAAAATTCTGGCCGATGGCGTCTTCGCCCGTACGCCGAGCATTCTGCTCGACCTCGCCCAGGGTGGGCTCCATGTGCGGCATGACATTGATGGGGTCAAACTGCCGGTACGAATCCTTGAGAGCGGCTCCCTGGAAAAGAAGAGTAGCAAAAACAATCCTGAGATCTGGGGTGATGCGTCACCGGTTGATGGTGTCATCGGTGAAAAGATTCTGGTGATGCTCCTGCGGCTGGCGGGCTTGTCGCCAAAGAAGCGGGGACGGCCCCAGGAGGGCAGCTTTCTGATCACCGCTGATGGCAAGGAGCGTGCCTGCCAACTGCGAACGAAAATCATCAAGGGGCATGAGCAGTTTGTGGTCGACCTGGCGACCCCACCGCCGAAGTTCAAAACTGCAGAAGACTTGGGCATGCCCGCCGCCATGCTGGAGCAGTTGCAGCAACTGGTCAACCTGCAGCGTGGTTTGGTGATCGTCACCGCCCCGTCTGGCAACGGGCTCTCGACACTCTTGGACATGACGGTGACAGCGGCGGATCGGCTGATGCGGGACTTTGTGTCGATTGAAGAGGCTCATGAAGCCACCACTGATATCCAGAATGTCAAGGTCCAGAAGTACGATCTTGCCGCCGGTGAGACGGCTGTCGAGGCGGTGGAAAAGGCGGCCCTCTCCTACCCCAGCGGGTTTGTCATCAGGCAACTTGCTGACCCCGAACTGGCCGCAGACCTCGTCAAGCGGGCGCTTGAGGACAAGATGGTGATTGTCAGCGTGCCAGCCGAGGACAGCCTCGATGCCATCAGCAAAATACTTGACTTGGGGATTTCACCGAGCGATCTGGCCCGCTGTTATCTGGGCTCGGTCTGTCAGAAGTTGGTGCGAAAGCTCTGTCCGCGGTGCGCTGAGGAACAAGAGACTCCGCTGCCGCTGCTCGACAAATTCGGCAAGTCAGCCGAAGAGGTGCCGCACATCAAGACGGCCTCCCCGCACGGCGGCTGCCGGTTCTGTTCCGGGCGGGGCTACCTGGGCCGGACCGGAGCCTTTGAACTGGCGACCGGCATGCCGTTGAAAAAAGAAATCGCCCGCCGGGCAGGCAGTGCTGACCTGCGGAAGGCGGCGGCCCAGTCAGGCTATGTGCCGATGCGGGAGCAGGGGATGGATCTGGTGCTCGCTGGTGTCACCGCGCTTGAGGAGATGCAGCGAGTCTTTGCCAGCAAAAAGAAGAGCCAGGCGGGCAGAGCCCGCTCACGGGCGTAGCAGCCAGACGGCAGATTCATGACGGACCAACCAACTTTCCCGAATGAGACAGATGAATACCGCCCGGTCAGCATGTTGGCGATCTTTGCCCTGGTGGCTGGCTGTGGGTCGGCCCTCGCTTTGATCACGCAGATGCTCTGGGGCCTGCCGGTACTGGCAGTTGGCCTTGCGGTAGCTGGCATTCGTGACACAGCCGCTGGTGACAACCGGAAGGCGGGCCGTGGGCTTGCGCTCGTGGGCTTAGCGTTCGCGGTTGGATTCGGCTGTCAGGCGGTTAGCACGACTGCCGGTCAGTACTGGATTGGTCAGCAACGCGCGGTCGAAACAGTGTCTCGCTGGCAAGACACAATCGGCCGGGAGGATTGGCTGACAGCCCGTGAGTTCTGTACTCCATCGGCACTGCCCTCCGAGAATCCTTATCGCGGTCGAGAAGAGGAGCACGCTGGGCACAGTCATGATCACCACGATCACACTCATGACACGGAGCAGGCTGCCGAGGCACCAGCGGTACAGGCCTTCCGTGACCTACCGGTGGTGCGAGCGATCAGTAAACACGGCCCGGCGACGGTGACTGACTGCCGCTGGGATCGTGACCAGGCTGGTGGCTGCTGGCGGGTCGGTTTGGCTTTTTCCGATGCCAAACCGGCAACCATGGCGGCTTGGCTCTACCCGGAAACCAAGGACGTGCCGCGGCTGACCCCAACATCGACTGGTGTTGAGAAGGTCGAACTCTGGCGAATCATCCAGCTGGAGCCCAGCGGCACAGAATGATGCCTTGTCAGCAGTGGGCTGCGACAGCCTGCACGTGGCTGTCAGTCAGGCGGTGTCAGAGTTAAAGCCGCGGACGGCATCAATCGATTGTGCGTTGCTTGCCAGCATCACCAGCCGATCGAAGCCTAGGGCGGCACCGACGCCGGCGGGCATCGTCTCGCCGTGAGCATTCAGCAGCCGCTCAGGCAGGGGCAACACCCGGCGGCCCTGCGATTGCCGTAGCTGGTTCGTGGCGAGCAACCGCTCCCGCAGGATGATCGCTGAGGGCTCTTCCTCCCAGCCGTTGGCCAGTTCGACGCCCTTGGAAAACACCTCGAACCGGCGGGCCTGACTCGGGTCGCGCGGGTCGAGTCGCCCGAAAGCTGCCTCGGTTGCCGGCCAGGCTTCGAGCATGACGGGGCGGTCGAGTCCCAATCGCGGGCTGACAACCTCCGAAAGCAGAAGATCGAAGGCAAGGCTGCGGCGTTCGGTGGCGGGCAGAGCCGCGGTTCCTTCCGGCGGCACCAGCCCCGCCTCGGTCGCTGCAGTTAGCAGTTCGTCCGCAGTCGCCGTGAGGGGATCGACGTCAGCGTATTGACCGAAGGCATCCCGGCACGAGATCCGATCAAGCCCTGTTGTCCCGAGGGTGTGGCGAAGCAGGTCACTCACCAGTTCGGCGGTATTCTCGAGGCTGGCCCCGGGCTGGTACCACTCAAGCATGATGAACTCGGTGTCGTGCCGCGGACTTCGCTCTTCGGCTCGGAAACAGTGCGAGAACTGATAGATCGGGCCAGAGGATTGGGCAAGCAGCCGCTTCATCAGGGCCTCGGGGCTCGTCTGGAGATAGCGGGTGCCCAGACCGTCGGTGAGCGAAACAGGCTCAATGTACGGCTCTGGAATGATCTCCCGTGAGAGCACTGGCGTGTCGACTTCGACAAATCCACGGCCCTCAAAGCAAGCACGAACGGCGGTCCGAACCGCCGCGCGGTGTTCAAGCAGCGGACGAACCGACATCGTGGCTTCCGTTCTAGATTTGGGAGAGGTGCAGCTTACGGTGTCGCCGGTACCGGCTGCTTCGCGGCAAGTTTTTCCGCACGCTCGCGATAGATCAGCACTGGACAGGGGGCGTGACGAACCACCGATTCGGCCACACTGCCCATCAGCAACCGGCTGACACCGGTCCGACCGTGGGTGCCCATGACGACCAGTTCGGCCTGCTCCGCCTCGGCGACGTTGACGATCTCAGCGGCTGGATCGCCCATCACCAGGCGATGGACGAAGGGCACCGCGGAGTCACTGGGGCGGACATCCTCAAGCATCTGCAGGATCCGCTCAGAGCTGGGCTCGGGCAGCCCGTAATAGAGTTCACCACCACCGTAGGCGAGCGGTGGCTCCTCCACGTGGAGGATGAGAAGTTTTGCGTCTGACTGCCGTGCGAGGGCTTCAGCATGGCACAACGCCGCATCGCTGGCCGTCGAGAAGTCGGTTGGAAAGAGAATGGTCTTGGTACTCATGGCCATCGGCTCCTTTCAGCATTGGGGCCCCCGAAGTTCACTGGACCAATTCTACGACCTCATCCCAGTCGCATGCCTGGCAGGGCACCGCTGTCGGGTGAAAGCAGGTAGACACCTTCGGCACCTGCCCCACTGGCGGCAACCACCATGCCCTCACTGAGTCCAAACTTCATCTGACGGGGAGCCAGGTTGGCGACCACCACCACCAGCCGACCAACGAGATCGGCTGGCTGATGGAACTTCTTGATGCCAGCAAACACGGTGCGGCGCTCGTCTCCACCGAGGGAGACGGTGAGTTTGAGGAGCTTGCGGGCCTCGGGGACCTCTTCGGCCGCGACGATGCGAGCCACCCGCAGGTCAACCTTGGCGAAGTCATCAATGGTGCAGGTTTCCGCCACGGGCTCAGCAGCCAAGGGCTCGGCTGGATCGGCGGGTAGGCTCTCGGTAGGGGCGTCGGTCATGGCATCTCCTGAAGGGGGTGATGGGGAAGGAGGGGCGTCGGCAGCGGCCGCTGCCAGCAGGGCATCGATCTGGGACGGTTCAATGCGACGCATCAGAGGGCGGAAAGCGGCCACCGGCAGGCCGGTCAGGGGTGTCTGGGAGTCATCCCAGTGTTTGATGGTGCCACCAACCAGTTCGGCAACGTCGTCAGCTAACTGGGGCAGGACTGGGGTCAGGTAGACCACCAATTGCCGGAACAGATTGAGGGCAACGGTTGCGACCTCCTGCAGACGACCGGCAGCAGCCGGCCCTTCTTTGGCGAGTCTCCAGGGCTGCTCGCTGTCAACATAGAGGTTGGCCCGATCGGCTGCCTGCATGATGAGCCGCATGGCCCGAGCGAAGTCGCAGGCCTCGTAGGCTGCCGCAATGGCGGTGCCGTCTGCTGCCGCCTGCGCGAACAGGCCGCCGTCGGCGGGATAGTCAACTGTCAGGCCGGTCTCGGCCAGCCAGCGGGCGGTGCGGCTGGCGAGGTTGACCACCTTGCCGACGAGGTCGGCGTTTACCCTGGTGGTGAATTCTTCAAGGTTGAGGTCGAGGTCATCAATGCCGCCCGAGAGTTTGGCGGCGTAGTAGTACCGTAGAGCGGCTGGATCGAGGTGGTCGAGGTAACTGCGGGCCAGTAGGAAGGTGCCGCGGCTCTTCGACATCTTCTGGCCGTTGACCGTGAGGAAGCCATGGACACGAACCTTCGTCGGCAGGCTCATCTCGGCCACTTTGAGCATGGCTGGCCAGAACAGGGTGTGAAAGTAGGTGATGTCCTTGCCGATGAAGTGGTGGATTTCAGCCGGTGGTTGATTGGCCGTGCCAGCAGACCACCAGTCCGAAAACGAACCGCCCTGCTGACTCGCCCACTCTTCGGTGGCGGCGATGTAGCCGATCGGTGCGTCGAACCAGACGTACCAGTAGTGGCCCGGCGCGTCAGGAATCTCAAAACCGAAATAGGGGGCCGGGCGGGAGATGTCCCAGTCGCGAAGCGGGTCACCGAGAAAGTGCCCCGCCAGATAGTTGGCGATTCGTGGATCGAGAGCCCCGGAGTCTTGGGTCCATTCGCGGAGGAATGGCCGGAGGGCCTCAAGACCTACAAACAGATGTTCCGCCGAGCGGATTTCTGGTGGCGTGCCGGACAGGGTGCTGACCGGGTTGAGCAGTTCTGCCGGTGAGTAGGTTGCTCCGCAGGCTTCGCAGGAATCACCGTACTGATCGGCGGCCTGGCACCGGGGGCAGCCTCCGCGAACAAACCGGTCGGCCAGAAACACGCCGGCAGTTGGGTCGAACAGTTGCTGCACCTCGCGGCGTTCAATCAGACCATGTGCCCGCAGGGCGTTCCAAACCTGATGACAGAGGACCCGGTTGGCGGGACTGTCGGTTGAGCCGTAGTGGTCGAAGTGGATCTGAAAGCCACTGAAGTCGGCGAGGTGGGCCGCCTGCATTGCCGCAATCAGGTCCTGCTCGGAACGGCCTTCCGACCGAGCTCGGATCATGATGGCGGTGCCGTGCGTGTCGTCCGCGCAAAGATAGATGGCCTGGTGGCCGCGGAGCCGCTGAAACCGGGCGAAGATATCGGTCTGGATGTACTCGACCAGATGCCCGAGATGAATGTGCCCGTTGGCGTAGGGAAGGGCCGAGGTGATCAGAATCCGGCGGGAGTCGGGCATGAGGCTCTCGAGCAGGGGGGCGGTGGTCGCCTGCGGCGGCTGCGGAAAACCGGCTCGCCCGAGGGGGGCAGCGAGTGGCGTGCCCGCCGATTGTAGAAGCGACGGGGCCTTGGGGGGAAGGCGTGAACCGGGATGCAGGCCCCTTGCACTCTCGTCAGCCAGCAACGCTCCGGCAGACGCGGGTGTCGCCCTCTTGCCCTGTTTACCCGTCATCCCTCAATGACTGATGGTGTTGAAAAATGCTCTTGTTCCCCCCCGCGTGCCACCGGCACTATCCCGACGCCCGTGTGTGGAAGGTCCTGGTGGCTGGTTTGTGTGGCAAGGAGGCCACCATCAACCACAGGCATGTCGCACCGACAGAGGAGACCGCTCACCCCTGGTGGGGTTGCAGCATCGATGGAGTCACGGATGACGCGAGCCTGTAGCTATCGTTTTGTTGTCGCCGCTATTTGTCTCACCTGGCTACCGCTAGCGGCCACGTTTGCCCAGCAGGCTTCGCCCGCAGCGGCTGCCGCCAGTGGTGACGTGGTCCTGCTCGACTTCTCGGCGGACTGGTGTGGTCCCTGCCGCCAGATGGCCCCGTTGATCGGTGAGATCGGCGCTGCCGGCTGGCTCGTTCGGCATGTCGATGTCGATCATGAGCATGATCTTGTCCAGCGATTCAATGTGACGGGTGTGCCCTGCTATATCCTCCTGGTGAAGGGGCATGAGGTCGGCCGGATCGACGGTGCCACCACACGGAATGAACTCGAAGCGTTGTTGGCGAAAAGCCGTCAGCCTTTGGGCCTGCCCGCGTTGCCGGCAGCTGTCGAGGTGGCGGCTGCCCAGCAGATTCCAGGCATGCCGGTACCAACTCAGCAGGCTGCGGCGCCGCTCCTGACCCAGCCGGCTGGTCAGCCGACCCGGCAGCCCCCGGCGACCCTGGCTGGCCCGGTGGGTGGCAGCCCTGCCGCCCGCCCGCTTGAACGTCCCCTGCGTCAACGCGGTCAGCCCCAGACTCGCCGGCCGGTCCCACCCCCGCCGACGCTGGCTGCCGAAACCGAAGCCAGCCTCCGGCAGCGACTGCTGCAGGCAACCGCCCGCCTGCGGGTGCAGGATCCACAAGGTGCATCCTGGGGAACCGGCACGGTCATTGACTGTCGGCAGGGGGAGGCGCTGATTCTTACCTGCGGGCACATCTTCCGTGACTCAGACGGGAAGGGCACTATCGAAGTTGATCTGTTCGGTGCTCCGGATGCGGGGCGGCTGGCCGGTCAGATGGTTGCCTACGATCTCGATCGCGATCTCGCCCTGGTCAGTGTCTTCACCGAGCTGTCACTTGACGCGGTGCCCATCGGGGGCGTTGGTCGGACTCGTGAGGTGGGCGAGGGTGTGGTCACCATCGGCTGTGATGGAGGCCGGGATCCGACGATGCACATCAGCCGGGTCACGTCGGTCGATAAGTATCTGGGGCCAGCCAACGTGCAGGTGGCGGGGCAGCCGGTCCAGGGCCGCAGTGGCGGTGGGCTGTTCGCCCTTGACGGCACGCTGCTGGGTGTATGTAACGCTGCTGACCCGGAGGACAACGAGGGCCTGTTCGCCGCACTCCCCTCGATTCATGAACATCTCGATGAGGCTGGGCTGGCCTTTGTCTACCGGCACGTCTACCCCGGGGCCGGTACCGAACTCGCTGGCACCAATGATGGCCAAACCGTGCCCCATTTGCCGGATGCGATGCCACCGTTCTCACTCGATCGCCGGGATCGTTCCGATGCCGTGCCGACCGCCTCGCCAGGGCCACTGCCTCAGGCAGCCGGAGTCGCCCCGCCGCCGCTGGCTCAAGGCCAGCCAATGCCCGAGCCACTGCCGCCGATGGCTGCCGAGGCGTCGATCGAGGCATCGCCAGACCTATCCGCCGGCGAGCAGGCCCTGCTTGACCATGTGCGGCAGCACGGAGGCAACGCCGAGGTGATCTGTATTGTGCGGCCGCATGGCGCCCGTCAGTCGGCCAGTGAAGTCTTCATGCTGCAGGCAGCCAGCCCTGGGTTCAGGGACCGGCTCTCCGAGGCCCACCGCCCCGATCAGCCCCGGCGTCAATGAACGCAGGGATGTGTCGGGCCTCACTTATGTCATGCAGCAGATCCTGATCCGCCACGGAGAAAGCCTTTCCAACCAGGAAGGCCGCGTGCAGGGCCAGGCCGATATCGACCTGTCCGATGCTGGTCGGCGACAGGCTGAGGCCGTCGCAGCCTGGTGTCGGGAGCAACCCTGGGTCGCCGACGGCTGTGAACTCTGGTCAAGTCCGCTGCGGCGGGCCCGCGAGACGGCGGCTGCTATTGCCGCGGCGACCGGGCTGTCGGTGCAGGTGGCGGACGATCTACGGGAACTTCATGCCGGTGTCTTTCAGGGGCATCTGTGGGACGATCTTGCGGAACAGTTTCCAGAGGCGGTGGCCCGGTGGAAGTCGGGTGACATCGATTTCCAGATTCCCGGTGGTGAGTCTCGGCGACAACTGGCCGAACGAGGGCAGCAGGTGCTCCGCTCATTGGCCAGTCGTTCTGCTTCGCGAATGATTGTGGTGGCCCACGGTGGCATCCTGACTGCGGCACTTGGTTTGCTGGTTGGCCGCAGCCATCCCCTGCTGGCCGATGCCTGCGAGCGGCCCTTCACGCGCCTGCCAGCACTTGCCAACTGCTCGGTCTCTGAACTGGTCTGGCCGGGGCCAGAACTGGTGCGGTTCAACGAAACCGGTCATCTGCCGCTGGGCTAGTGCGGGAGCAGGCAGGTGGCTTCCCCCGCGACGGTCAAACCGGCCACGGGCTCGCTTTTGACGCATGGAATGTGTGGGGCGTAGAACAAGTTGGTTGGAGGCGTTTTCCTCCTGTTCTGTTGGTGGCACCAGAGGGGTGTCGCCGGAAAGTCAAGTGCTGGTGACGAAGGCCATGACCGGAAACCAGACCTGCAACCTGTTGCGCACCCTGCTGCGAGCCAGTTGGATCGGGGGGCTCTCCGGGGCCCTGGGTCTGGCGGCACTTACTGCCGTGGCGGAACCGGCCGCGTTCTCCGGCGAGCGGGCCCTCGCCCACCTCAACGCCATTTGCGAACTCGGGGCTCGGCCGAGTGGATCGGCAGCGATGGAGCAGCAGCGACAGATCCTCATCCCTCACTTTCAGCAGGCGGGAGGAAAAGTTTTTCGGCAGGCCTTTCGCAGCCGTGACAGTCGCACCGGGGACTGGGTGCGGATGGAAAACCTGATTGTCCATTGGCATCCTGAGCGGACTGACCGGGTGCTTCTTGGCGTGCACTACGACACCCGTCCCTATCCGGATCGTGATCGGCGGGATCCGCGAGGGGTGTTCGTCGGGGCCAACGATGGTGCCAGTGGGGTGGCAGTGTTGATGGAACTGGCGCACGCCATGCCGTCCCTGGCCGGTTCGGTTGGTGTCGACTTCGTGCTGTTCGATGCCGAGGAGTACGTCTTTGATGACGCCCGAGACGCCTACTGTCTGGGGTCCTTGTTCTTTGCCCGACAGTATGCTGCCGGCCGCCGTGCGGGAACGCTCGCCCATCACTATCGGTGTGGAGTGATCCTCGACATGGTGGCCGACCGCGATCTGACGATCTGGCAGGAGCAGCAGAGTGTTGCCTGGCCTGAGACGCGTCCGGTGGTCGAGGCAATCTGGGCGACCGCGAAGCGGCTTGGCGTGAAGCAGTTTGTGCCACGACCCAAGTACGAGATCAACGATGACCATGTGCCGCTGCGAATGACTGGCGGCATTCCCACCTGCGACATCATCGACTTTGACTATCCGCACTGGCATACCACCCGCGATCGTCCCGCCGCCTGTTCGGCTGAGTCTCTCGACGCCGTGGGCCGGGTGATGCTGGCCTGGCTTCAAACTCTTCAGTGAATCATCCCGGCGGCACCCGTCCCATGCAGCCTGCCTCTCCCCCTGAACCGGTCCGACTCGTTGTGCCCGATCTCGGGCTCGGCGGTTTGCGGATGGTGTTGTCACTCTGGCTCATTCCCCAGGGGCGGCGGGTGCTGGAGGGAGATCGCGTGGTCGAACTGGCCGCTGGTGGTGTGACCGTCGATCTGCCGGCTCCAGTTGCAGGTCGCTGTCTGCGGCAACTGGTTGATGAGGATGCGGACGTGGTGCCTGGCATGGTGCTGGCTGAGTTTCTGGCCGAGGACGAGCCCTCATGACGCTGTTGGGAACACCAGACACGGCACCAGGCGAAGCACCAAGCACAGCGTTCCGTGCGACCCGCCGTGACCGAATTGCTGCCTTCGTCGGTGCGGGAACGATGTGTCTCATTCAGCCACCGGTGGACTGGTGGCTAGGTGCCTGGCTGGCGCCGCTGCCGTGGCTCTGGCTGGTGGCTCGACCGGTGACGCCTGCTGCGCCGGCGTTGTCGTGGCGGTGGCTTTGGCTGGCCGGCTGGCTGCACTGGCTGGCAACCATTCACTGGCTGCGGCTTCCCCATCCGGCCACGTCGTTGGGCTGGCTGGCCCTGTCGGCCTATCTGGCTTGCTACCTGCCGCTGTTCGTCTGGCTGACACGGCGGCTGATCAGTCGCTGGCGGTGGCCGCTGGTGGCGGCTGCGCCGGTGGTCTGGATGGCCTGCGAACAGGTGCGAGGCTGGCTGCTCGGTGGATTTACCTTTGGCATGCTCGGGCACAGCCAGTGGCGGTGGACGACGCTCCTGCAAACTGCCGATCTGGCTGGCGCGGTCGGTGTTAGCGGCGTGGTGATGCTGGTTGCCGCCGCCGGCTTTGAATTGCTCCGGTTTATCGGGCAGCGGCAGGCGGTAGCCAGCCGGCAACCGCTGCGGACTGTTGTCGGCAGCCTTGTGCTGGCTGGTGTCGTGCTCGCCGCCGCAGTTGGCTATGGCCGCTGGCGGCTGGCCACGGTGCCGGAGGCGACGGGCAAGCCGCTCGATGTGTTGCTCGTGCAAGGATCGATCGATACCGAGTTGAAGCATGATCCGGCGGCAGTGACTGACGTCACGCGGCACTACGATGACCTCACCCGGCAAGGACTGGCTGGCACCGGCCCTCGCCCCGATCTGATTCTCTGGCCGGAGACGATGTGGCGGGTGGGACTGCTCGAGGTCGATCCGGCTGTCGTACTCCCCGACAGTGTGGTCGAGGCCGTGCTGGCCAACGGTGAACCGAAGGCGGCAGGGGAAGACGAAGCCTCGCGGCAGGCCCGGGCGCGGCAGCGGCTTGAGGCTGAACGGCTGGAACCGCTGGCAACCTATGCCCAGTCCTACGGCACACACTGGCTGGTCGGCGTTGACAAGCAGCGAATCACGCCGGCCGCCGTTTCCGGGACGCAATACTTCAACTGCGGCGTGCTCCTCGATGCTGCCGGAAGCCTGGTGGCCAGCTACGCCAAGATGCACCCGGTGATGTTTGGCGAGTACGTGCCGCTGGCGAGTCGGTTTCCGTGGCTCTATCGGCTGACGCCCCTCCCGGCGGGACTGACGGCGGGCCGCAGGCCGATGCAGACCACGGTGGCAGACCAGCGGTTAACCTGCACGATCTGCTATGAGACAGCCCTCCCCGAGGCAATCCGCACCCTAGTGCGGCAGTGTCGCCAAGCAGACGGCGGGCCGGACGTGATTGCGAACCTGACCAACGACGGCTGGTTCTGGGGGTCGAGTGAACTCGACATGCATCTGACCGCAGCCATGTTTCGGGCTGTTGAGGTCCGAACCCCGATCGTGATTGCGGCCAATACTGGCTTTTCGGCCTCGATCGACGGCTCGGGAAGGCTGCTGGCCCGGGGGCCCCGGAGGGCTGCCGCAACGCTTCGGGTCAGGGTCCAGCCGGACGGCCGCCCAACCCTATGGCTCTGGTGGGGGAGTCTGCTGCCTGGGCTGTGTGTAGTGATTACGGCGGCAGTGACGTTGGAAGCCGGATGCCGACGGGGTAGCCTAGAGGAAGAACGCTACAGGGCGGGACGGTGACAGGTCGATTCTCTTACAGCGTTCGATACTCGTCACGGGATGGGTCTGCGCGGCAGGACAGGACTGCTGTGCGGCAGCGGTTCGTCCTTTCAGATGGCAGGCAGGTGAACTGAACAATGAACACGATCGGCAAAATCTTTGTCTTCGCGGTGCTGATCATGAGCGTGGTGTTCATGAGTTTTGCAGTGGCGATCTTCTCGTCACACACCAACTGGCAGGCCGAATCGGAGCGGCTTCAGGATGAACTGGCGACGGCCCAGAATGAGCGGGACGCGAAAGAGGCTCGGCTGACCGAGCTGACCGACCAGGTTGCTGAATCGGAGGCTGATCGCGACGAGGTGGTCGCCAAACTGGAGGCGGCTCTGGCTGCCAAGGACAGTGAACTTCAGGATCTTCGCAAGAAGCGGGACGCCGACTTGGAGAAGTTATCCAACGACATCGAGGAACTTGCTGCTGCCAAGCTCGAGCGAGACAAGGCAGAGCAGTTGGTCAATGACCTGCGGCAGGAGATCGATGGTCTTCAGGAGAACCTCAAGAGTTCGGTCAATCGCGGAGCCACCCTTGCGGCAGAACTGCATCAGGCTGAGTCATCATTGGCCATGGCAACGGAACGAAAAGAGCAGCTCGAAAAGCAGGTTGAGACGGCCCGAACCGTTCTTCAGCAGAATGGCTTGTCGCTGGAGCGGCCAAAGCACATTGTGCCACTCGTCGATGGCGTGATCACGGCTGTGGCCGATGATCTCGTTGAGGTGTCGATCGGCAGCGACGATGGCCTGCAACCGGGACATGAGCTGGAGGTCTTCCGGGCGGATGAATATGTCGGCCGCCTGCGGGTCGTCAGCGTCAAGCCAGACCGGGCGGTGGTGCGGATTCTGAAGGACTATTCCCGGGGCATTGTGCAGCGGGGCGACCGGGTGGCGACCCGGTTGAAGCTCAACAGTTGAGGTGGCGTGGAACCACAGGCGACTGCTCCACCCTACGGCACCCAGCATGCGGAGAAAGCCACGATGGCAGACAGCGGTGATACCAAAGCCCCAGCGCCGATGAACATCTACACGGCGATGATGATCCTGTCGTTCGTGGCAATTTCAATCGGCTGCCTGATTCTTGCGATTGAACTCTGGAGCCGCGGCCTGCCGCTCGACCCGAAGGCGGCCCCGCGGCGGTCTCCGGTAGCGGATCCTGCGACATCAGCGCCCGCTGCTCCTGCAGACGACACGCCGGCGGCAGGTGATTCGTCAGATGATGAAGCACCGGCTGCAGACGTAGGCGGTGATCCGTTTGCAGGTGATGCCTCAGACGCTGAATAAACTCTCTGCGTCGTGATCAGTCGTGGCAGTCGTCGGCCAGCCAACTGCAGGGCAACTGGTCGGCTTGATAGATCACGATTCGCTCCGGTGCGTAGGCCTTCTGATAGCGACCTAGGAACTGCTCGAACGACTCCCACTGCCAGGTGCCAAAGATATTGGCGATACCGCAGGGGTTCGCCTTGCCGGTGGCTGACTCGCCGCCGAGGCAGTCGCTGCCACGCTGGGAGATGGCAAATGCGGGCCAGCCGCCGATCTTGTCAGGCTTGACGATGGCATCGGCATTGGCAGGGTTAGTCAGGGCATCTTGAAAGGCTGCAAAGGCAGCGGCAGCGTTGTCCTGATGGTTGGCGAAGAGTGGATTGAGCACACCGTTTTCATCCGAGTAGTACTCATAGACATTGGTCATGGGGGCCGCCCACGATGGGTCAAATGCCATGCCGCCAATCGGACTGATTTCAGCGTACGAGATGCCCTTCGCGTTGAGGGCGGTGGCAAACGGTGTGATGAAGTCAGCCATGATCGCATCGGCCTTCAGCTTGTCCTTGGGATAGGGAATGCTGACCCCGGCAAAGTTTTCGACGTCGACTCCGATGAGCAGCGGATGCGTGTGTGTGAAGCCGGCCAGATAGTCGGCCACCATTGCCACGGTTGTCTCGGTGCCGAATGTGAGAAACAGCCCCGGCTGCAGATTAGCGGTCTCTGCTGCGGTGAGGAACTGCTGCACGTAGCCCGCAGCATCGGCGGGCAGGGTGTCGGTCGTGGTGGCGAAGTCGACAGTGATCATCACGGTGCCCACATCATTTGCTGTGGCGAAGTCGATGATGGCCCCTGTGTAGTCACTCCAGGCCTGCGGTTGAAACAACTCCGCCAGCGGAGCCTTGTAACCCTCGTGCCAGAGCACCAGGTCCGGCGTGGGCAGCGGACCGGCTTCGATCACCACAGTCGATGCCGTCGTGGATGCCTCGCGGCCGTTCCAGCCGATTACGGCAAAGGCGGCCTCTGCCCCACCGCTCTCCGCTGGCGGCACCCAGCGAAGCTGGTCAGTTGGCGTGACCATTCGCTGCTGGAGTTGCCGCAGCAGCACTGCCGGTGAGGATGACGCCGGTGGCGATGAGACATCGACCCAGTTGGTGCCATTCCACTTTTCGACCCGGCCCGATGCCACGGCCGAGACAACGAACGACAAATCGGGCCGGCCATTGATGGCGGCCACCCCAATCTCAGCAGCCGAGAGCACCACCGGGCTCGGTCCGATCAGGTCGTCAATCACCAGGGTTGTCACCGGCCGCAGCATTGGTCGTGCTGGCGGTGGGGAAGGTGCCGTCGGCAGCGGGGCAATCGTCGGCGTCAGCACCGTGCCGGGATCAAAGTTCGACAGGGGATCAATGATGTTCTGATGCCAATAGACACCGGCGGCAAAGGGGAGTTCACCCCGATGATGGCTGGGCCAAGGGGGAGCGGGATTGTTCGGCTGAGGAAACTTCGTCAGGTTGGGCCACGGATAGTCGGGCGGCGGACCGGGCTGATCGTGGGCCGACAGAATCGCATACGGCAGTTCCTGGCCAGGGAAGAAGGCCACGGTATCCGCCGTCACACTGCCGGGCACGGCCCCCGAATTGTCCCATGCATACTGCTGCCCCAGAAAGCCGTCGATCAGGTTGTTGTGCGAGAGCATCGACAGAAAGTTCCACTCGCCGTAGGGATTGGCGGCAGACGGCTTGCTGGTGTTGGTCTGCGGCAACGGCTTGAGACCAAGCGAGGCGAGGTAGGGTGCGCCAGGAACACCTTTGAGAATGGTCTGCCCGTTGTAGTAGCCTTCGGTTGGGTCGCCAAGCGTCTTGAAAATGCTACTCGAGACGACCGGAACGATCTGCATCGGAGACGTTCCTGGCTCGCCCTGAGTGAGCACCTGCCGGCCAGCCCAGAGCACGGCAGTGATGCCGGCATAGACCTCATTCGTTGGGGCGTGTCCAGGGCCAAACTCGAAGTCCTGAGCCCAGAGGACATAGCCGCCGTCAGCCGTCGGCGTTGCCTCGGCTGGCTGTGGAAACTCCGGCCCCAACTGGTCTGGAGCCGGCCCGGGGTAAAGCATCACTGCATTGAGGATGTTTTTGGCCAACGCGAGCCGGTCGCTCGCTGGCACGGGATTGGAGGTGGTGAACAGGTGGTCGATGAACGGCCAGAGGTTTTTCCCCTTCGTATCCTGCCCCTGCAACGCAACCGATTGACCAACCACTCGGGCATCAACCGTCACTTTTTCGTGAGGCCAGGCGGTTGTCCACTTCTGCCGCTGGCCATAACTGGTCTCGCCGATGACCGTACTGATGGCGGTCGGGACACCACCGGCTGGCATGGTGAGTGCCACATTGGCATCGTCGATCTTGTCAAAAAAGTAGGCGAAGCTCTGCCCCCCATCCGTTCCAGACAAGACCCGACGGGGCTCAAGTCGTTCGACCTGTGGGCGACGGAGTCGTCGTGGAACGCTAGCCTGGACTGCGGACTGACTCAGGACTCGGGCAGCGGCATGAAAGAACTTTCGAATCATCAAAACGCACTCAACGCTGAAGGGGCACGCAATCGCCTCTGAGATAACAACTTTACCACCGTCGCCGGCCCGATGCGTGGAGTTGGTATGACGGGGTGTTTGCACCGTACCGCCCGGTGTATTCGGCAGTCACAGCCACGGCGACCAGCAATGGCGGAAGCAGTGTGAAGCGGACGTGGCAGCTGCGGTTTAGGATTGCGATTGCTTCGAGCGTGCCGTCAGTTGTTCAACCGTTCAGAAACTGAATGCCACATCCGCGTCGCTGTCAGTCTCGGCGTCAGTTGGCTCACTGGTGGCTGGCTCACTGATTGCCGCAGCGTCTTCAGTTGCATTCACCGGATGGGCCGCTGCTACAAGTTGGAGCGGTGCCAGAGAGGCAAGCAGCCCTCGGGGAGAGGCAAGGACGAGCCGTTCCGTGGCCCGATTGACTACGGGCACCGTGAATGGGCCGGGGTCGAGGAAGGCAATCGGCTGGCCGTCAGTCAGTCGCAGGGCGGTGAGTCGGTTGACCCGGTCATAGCACCAGAGGTTGTCGCCCACAATCGCGAGCAGGCTCCCCTCACGTGCACTCAGCCACCGTCGTTTCCCGGTCTCAGCGTTATGGGCAGCGATGCCGGCCTCACCCAACGAGACAATCAGCGTCTTGTCCTTCAGCATGAGTTGCGGCTGGGGCTGGTTGGCATGCAGGCTCGTCTCGAGCAGTGTCCGCCAGGACAGCCGCAGGCCCCCTGGTGCATCTTCGAAACGGGCCAGTTCGCCCGTGATGGTGGCGGCGAAAATCGTCTGGTCGACCACCATGATCGGACCGTTGGGCTGCTGCCGGAGGTGAAACTCATGGCGGGCCCAGCCCTTGTCGGCTGGCTCAATAGCCGTCAGGTGGCCGTTGTGGGTGCACCAGATCGCGCCACCGGCATAGGGGTCGGGCAGTTGTTCAACGATGCCGTGGGAATTGATGTGGACGGGATCGAGGCTGACACGCACCACCTTGGACTGGTTGGCGGGCGTGTCGCCTTCTTGCGGTTCTGCCTGCCTTGGCCGCTGGTAGGGATTGGCAGGCAGCCGATAGACGCTGGCATCACGGAGGGGCGTGTAGACCCAGTCGCCCACTGGCAGGCTGCCTGCCGAGGGTGGGGCTGGCAATCGCCGACGCCAGAGCGGCGAACCGGTTCGGACGTCGAGTCCGTAGCAGGCCATGTCACGGGCGACGGCCACGAGATCATGATCAATGCCAGCGGGGAACATTGGTGCCTGGGGGACGCCCAGGCTGGTTGACCAGAGCAGCGTGCCGACCGCCGGTGCTCCGGCAGCGGCCTGTGGTGAAGCAGCCGCCCGAACAGCATGAACCATGCCGTCGCCCGACTGGGCCACCACCAGCCAGCGGCCAACATCGACCCGATCGAGCCGGTAGCCGTCCGACTGAAACGGCAGTTGCACAATCCACTCACGGGTCAGCCCCGCTCCTGCGGCCTCAACCGGGTCGGCAGCTGAACCACTGAGGCGTTCAGCGCGGACGGCCGCAGCTGGGAGGCCAACCGTGGCCAATGCCAGCAGTAGGTTCAGGCAGGACGGCGTTCGCGGGAGGATCCGAGGCATGGAAGGGGTCCTTGGAGAAGCGTAAGTGTGGGGCCGGGACGGAAGCCGCGGATGGTTGGCGGAGGACACTGACCGCTTCAAAAGGCTAATTGGGCATGAGGAACGATGCAAAAATGGTGGGGAAACCGGACCAGAGGCGTTTCCTCCGGTCAAAACCGGCACCCCCGCTGTGGGATGGCCAGTGGCTGGTAGGATGTTTCGTTTCGCTGGCACCCGCCAGGTTCGTCTTGTTCCTCGGGGGCAACGCTGCCCCGGCCGCGTGTTGATGTCGAAGGCTCCTCCACTCACCGCTCCACCTCCCGACCCGCTCGCGGGTCTGCTGGGATATCTCAATTTCTCAGCGGGGGCGGCTGATGTCACCGCATGGAGCGTGCTCAGTGATCTGTATGCCCGGTTCGAACCGGTTGCCGACAACGGCAGGCCAGTGGAACAGCCTGACACCGCCTCACGCGTCGCTGAAGTACTGCGGGAAGAACTGGCCCGGTTGCAGCAGGCCGATCCGGCCTTCCGTGATGTTGGCCAGGTGGTCGGAGTCATTCGGATCGTCTTCGACAGACTGCTGCCCGCCTACCGGCAGTTCCACCATGACCTGCTCGAGCACCAGGCCCCGGGAGCACTGGAGCGGCCCTTCTTCGTGATGGCTGCTGCTCAGGCGGTGCTGGCCACCGGCGGGCCGTGGGAAGGAGCCGATAGCGAGGTCGTCGATCGCGCGATCAGGCAACTCAACGACTACATGGGCTGGCGGCCGGTGGCGGTGCTTGAAAATGGGCAACTGTCCGAGCCGTACCCGCATGAGCGAGTTCGGCCGCTGCCGCTGTACGTGGCGGGGGCGGGCGCCGCGCACGGACGTTTCGCAGCGTTGGTCGCGCGGGCGGTGGCCATCCTCCAGGCAGCCCCACCCGAACTGCTTCGGCAGGCTGACTTTGATCCGACGCTGCTCAGCGAACTTGCCCTCGACCCGCGGGCCTTCGATTTTCTTCATCCGGCAGCCAGTCGGCCCAACTATCTGTTTGGGCTCTGGGATCCGGCCTTGATCGATGACAACGGCTGCTATCGGCGGCTGGTCATTCAGCAGGCAACACTTGAGGGCATTCTCTCCTGGTCGGCGGCAGAGTCTGCTGCAGGAAGTCGCCAGGAACTTGAAGAAGAGTCCGCGGCAGTTCTGGCGGGTGTCATGCTGATGGCCTCGGGCTTGTCAGGGCACGGTCCGGGGGCAGCCCAGGCTGGTATGGCGCTGGCGGACCTGTTGCCCCGGATCGCGACCTACCGCGACAATTTTTATCGTTGGCTGCTGACTCAACTGCCACCCGCTCACCGCCAGCGTCTGGAAGCAGAGGCGGCGGTGCTGCAGCAGCCCTTCGGTGGCGTGCGGCGACACATCAACATGCTGCTGGCCGACCGCCGCGCCCGTCAGGTGGGCAGCGTGACGCTGGCGTCGGTGCTTGCGCGTCTGGGCCGGGCCGAAGCGGCCGAGCGGCTGGCGGGACTGGTGCCTGCAGCCAGTGCCCGCATGCTTGCCCGCATCACCAGTCGGATCGTCTCGGCCCAGCTTGCCGTGCGACAAGCTGCCACCGCCGCCCTGGGGGCCGCCCACGACACCTTGGATGAAGCCCGGAACCTGCTAGTGCGGGGCATCGACTGCGGGGCGTTGGTCGATCCCTGGAACATTCTGGGGCTGGCGGGCCAGTTTCCCCTCCACGAGCCGGGCGGTGAGGCCCTGCCCGATCCTCGGGTCGACGATCTGATCGGCACGGTCGGCAACCTGCTGGAAACCTGGTGCACGGTCTGGCAACGGGCTTGCCTTGAGGGGGATGAGGACCTGGCGGCCCGCGCGGGCACGGCGGTTGAAGACCTTGCAACCTGGTGGGATCAGTTCGCCACAACGACGGTCACGGGCATTCCGCATCTGTCAGGCAGCGAGACGCTGCAGTCGGCTCGCGAGGTGATTGCGGTGCTTGAGGAGCGGCGGGCGACGGCTCCGACGCCGCTGCCGGCTGGCTTTTGGCGAGAGGCGGTCGCTGATTTTTCGTCGTCCCGCACCCACGCGGCTGCCACGGAGGCGTTGCTGCGGGAGGGAGACTTTGATGCGGCGATGGGGCTGCTGGTGCACTGGGTCTCTCTGCTGGAGGGCGATGAGATCGACCACTCGGGGTCGTCCTGGCTGTTGGCGGCTCACCGCTGGTTGCGGGCGGCCTTTGCTGACTTGAGCGAGGGCGGTCAGCACCGGATTCGCCGCTTTCTTGAATTAGTGGAAGCCAACACAGCCGGGGTCGCTGAGCTGATTGAACTGGCCGCGACAGGAAAAGAGCCGACGATTCGCAACGAGCCAGACCTCTCATTGCCGGAGGATGCTGACGACGATCCGTTTTCTGCTGATGAGAGTGTGGCGTCGGCGTATGAGTCGATGGTCTGGCAGGACTCTGCCGATGATGGCACCGACGGGGGAATGCTCGATGTCGATCTGCCTGGTGGTGGCGGGGGGCATCCGGTGGTGGCGGTCGAGGAGGCCGCCGACTTTCTGACCGGCGTGATCATGATGCTGCGGCAGACCGTGGCCACGGGCTGCCTCGATGCTGCAGCCGGCCGCATCACCACGGATGCTGCCGAGATCGACTCGCTCCGGGGCTGGCGGCAGACCCTGCGGCGGCTGCGGCGGGCGATGGTGCGGGCGGCCACCCACATTGTCAGCCGTGATCAGAAGCCCGCGCCGGGCATGTCGCCCGCGGAGTTTGACCGGCTGCGGTGGCAGCGGGATGCCGCCGCCGAGCGGCTGATCGAAGCGGCCCTGCAGACAGGCGAAACCATCTGGATGCTGTCGGCCCGGCTCGCCTTGGCCCGGGGGCAGGTCCGTCCCTCCACGCGTTCCGACGCGGTCGCAGCCGCGGCTCGGTCCTTGCCGAAGCCCGCCGTGGGCCGGCTGTTGGCGGCGGTCTTCGTCGATGACCAGAAGACGATGCATGAGCAGGTAACACGAATTCGTCAGCACTTGCGGGGCCGGTCAGTGCTCTATGTGCCGCTCTCACGGGGCGGTCGTCCCGACCGGATTGTCGCGGCTCGCATGCGAGAACGACTGCTCGAACGTCTGGTGGCAATCTTGCCACGCCGTGGACTGGTCGAAGAGACGATTGACCTAGTCCGGCTGGCGAAGAGCCTGGAGAGCCGGCGGCCTCCCGGTGCAGCCAGCGTCAGTGAATTTGATCGGGTCTTTGAGGCTGCCACTATTGCTCTGGTGGGCCGGATCGTCGCCAGCGCCCCGGTGGCGGAACCAAACGCCGCAGCGCCCTCGGCTGTGGTGGTGACCGAGCGGATTCTCGATGGTCTGGCGATTCTCATCCCGAAACTGCTTGAGACCTGGACCACTCATGCCCGGCAACTGCGGCTGTCGGTGCTGGAACGGGTCCGGGATGACAAGTCTTTCGCTGTCGTCCGGGCGTTCATTGAGCACTATGGCGCCGGGCTGTTCACTCAGCACCTGCTCACGCCGCCAGCCCTGCGGGGGATTCTTCGTGGTGGGGTGCGACCGTTCCTGGAGCAGCTCATTGAGCGAGATGCCAGCGAGCCAGACTGGCGGGGCGTTCAGGATGATGCCGCGGAGACTAACGGCCAGCCACAGCAACTGATTGACGCCCTGGCGTCGGGCCAGCTACCGCTGAAGCAGGCGGCCAGTCGGCTGCGGCTGGTCCTGGAGAGTGTGGCGGAAAACCATGCGGAGTATCGGGACTGGAACTCCACCACCACCCAGTCGGATCGTGGTGAGTGTCTCTACATTTTGCTCGAGTTTCTGCGAATCAAGGCCGAGTACGAGCGGATCGTCTGGACCTTGCGGCCGGTGAGCATGGCCCACCGGGTGCTGGTTCGCAGTGGGGCGAACGCGGCAGCCGTCGCCTGGCGGCAGCGGATGCAGGAGGAGACTGCGGATGCGGCTGAGGAACTGGTCACCCGGCTGAAGACGTTGCAGCAGCAGACCGGCGTTCGGCTGGCCAGCGTCGCCGACCGGGTGCAGCGTCCGTTCACGGCGATGCTGGAACAGGATGAACTTGAGTCACTTGTTGAGCCGGCCGTCCGGGAACTGGTCGGTGGCAGCCCCACCGGCGCGGGAGCGCAGCTGGAGTCGCAGGCCGAACAGTTTCTCGGTGTGGCCAGCGGCTCGGGCGTGGAGGTGCCGGACTGGCTTGATCATCTCAGCATCACGGTTGACCGGGCGCTGGATGAGGTCGAGTCGGGCGGCCTGCCGACCACGGCCGATCGACCATTGTTGCCGACGAGCCTGGCGGAGTCACTCAGCTGGAGTCGGCTGCCCTGGGCAACGCTCCTGACGGCGGTGTCTCGCAAGCAGGGGCGGTCATGAGGGGTGCTACACAGCCGGTGCGTGCAGCCGGTTCCGCGTCCTCGGGCCGAGCGTTGAGTGTCTGGCTTGCCGGGCGAATTGAACACGATGCTTATCAGGCGATGGCGGAACGGCTGGCCTGGGAAGTGTCAGAGCCAGCCGGGCGGCCCCCGACGCTGGTCATCTATGAGCCCGCCGTCGGTATTTCGATTGGTCGGCTGGGATCGCAGACGGACATCGACCTGTCTCCTGAGGAACGCACCGCCCAGGGAATTCCTTTGCGGTTTGTGGGCCGCGGGGGTGGGGTGGTGCCCCACGGACCGGGTCAGATCGGCATCGGTCTGTTTGCACCGTTGGCTGGCTTGGGGCTGGGCCCGACCGACATTGGCGGCCTGGTGGAGCGGTTTGAAGCGGGACTGGAGGCGGCGGTTCGCAGTCTCCGGTGTGCGGCTGTTCGTGACTCGCGGCATCCCGGGATTTTCGGCCGGTCGGGGCTGCTGGCCGCGGTGAGTTTGGCGGTCCGGCGTGGCATTGTCTGGCACGGCGGGTTCCTCAATGTCTGCCCAGCCCTTGAGCTGTTTCGCCGTGTGCAGACGGTCCCTGTCGCCGCCAGCCTCACGCGGCGTACCATGGGGTCGGTGCAGGCTGAACTGCGCCGCCGGGTTCGGCTGCAGGATGCCCGTACGGCAGTTGTTCGCGGACTGACTGATGCCTTTGGCTGCGGTGAGGCCTCGATTCAGTCGGGGGTGCCACTCCCCGCTATTCGGAACCAACGCACCGCTTGAGCGGCCGTACCCCCACGCGTGAGAGACTCGAGGAGCCGTCCTGTGACACCTGACCCAGCCACACACTCCACTGCCACCAACCCGCTTCCCATCCTGGGCAATCCTCCCGCTGAGTCGACCGCCTGCGGCAGTGCTGCCGTGGTGGCTCCACCGGTCTCGCGGCGGCTGCCCCCGTGGCTGCGGCAGAACCTGGGGGAAGGCGGCGGGCATGGTGAGACTGCCGGGCTGATTGCGGAGCTCGATCTGGAAACGGTCTGTTCATCAGCCAAGTGCCCCAACCGGCTGGAGTGCTGGTCTGCCGGCACGGCCACCTTCATGATCCTGGGAAATGTCTGCACCCGTCCCTGTGGTTTCTGTTCCGTCCCCAAGGGCAAGACCGAGGTCCTGGAAGCCGACGAGCCTGACCGCGTGGCCGAGGCGGCCCGCCGGCTGGGGCTGAAGCATGTCGTGATCACCAGTGTGACCCGGGACGATCTGCCTGATGGTGGGGCTGACCATTTCCGGCAGACGGTGGCAGCGGTGCGGAAGGCGACCGGGGCGACGATTGAAGTGCTGGTGCCAGACTTCATCGGGAAGGAGGGGGCCTTGGAGCGGCTGCTGGAGAGCCGGCCCGAAGTCTTCAATCACAACACGGAAACGGTGCCGCGGCTTTATCGCACCGTGCGAGGCCGCAAGAGCGTCTATGCCTGGACGCTCCAGTTGCTGGCCGATGCCAAGCGGATCATGCCTGAGATCAAGACAAAGAGTGGGCTGATGCTTGGCCTCGGTGAGACCCGTGAGGAATTGCTCGAGGTGTTTGCCGATTTGCTCAGCCATGGCGTTGATTTCTTGACGCTGGGTCAATACCTCCAGCCGTCCCTCGACAGCCTGCCGGTCGACCGCTACGTGCTCCCGGAAGAGTTCGATGAGTTGGGCGACCTGGCCCGCAGCATGGGGTTTGCCAAGGTTGCCTCCGGACCACTCGTGCGGTCGAGTTATCACGCCCGCGAAATGGCCGAGGTGTGAACCGAAAGGGTGAGCGGCATTTTTACCGAAGCCGAGCCGCATTCCCTCACCGTGCGGTTCAGGCTTGTGTGGCGTGGTGCTCACGCGTGGTCACGCTACTGACCGAAGCCCGAGGTGCGAGCCGAGAGAATGTGCGACGGGCACACCCAGGCAAAGCGATTTCCCGCACCGTGCGGTTCGAGTGTGTGTGGCGTAGTACTCACGCGTACTCACGCTGCCGATAAAACCTGGAGACGCGAGGGGCTAATCGTCCTCGGGTGACTCGTCGAGGCCGTGCTCAATCAATTTCTTGCGGAGCGTGTTGCGGTTGATGCCCAGTCGGGCGGCGGCCTTCAGTTGCACGCCATCGCAGGCGGCCAGCATCTGGGCGATTAACTCCCGCTCAACTCGACTAACGACCCGCTCAAACAGATTGGCATCGCCTTCCGGGGCGGTGGCCATGCCCTGTTCGACTAGATCACGGGCGAGGCTGTCGAGATCCCCGCCGCGGCCCGGCATGGAGATGGCCGGCTGTTCTCCTCGGACGGTCGGCGGCAGCAGGTCGCGGGTGAGTTCCTCTCCGGTCGCCAGGATCACGCACCGTTCCATGACATTCTGCAGCTCGCGAACATTGCCCGGCCAGTGATGCTGGCAGAGGGCCTCCATCACTGTGGGGTGCACGCTCGTGATCGTGCGGTCGTTCTCCCGACAGTACACCGCCAGGAAGTGCTGCACGAGAGTGGGGATGTCGTCACGGCGATTCCGCAACGGGGGCAGGTAGATCGGTACCACGTTGAGCCGGTAGTAGAGATCTTCACGAAAGGTCTCACGGGCGACCTCGTCGAGCAGTTCCCGATTGCTTGCGGCAATCACCCGGGTGTCGACCCGGATTGTTTCGGTGTCACCAACCCGCTCAAACTCCCGCTCTTGCAGGACCCGCAGCAGTTTCACCTGGAGTTTCGGAGTGGTGGAGTTGATCTCATCGAGGAAGATGGTGCCGGTGTGGGCAGCCTCGAACCGGCCGGCCCGATTAGCAACGGCCCCGGTGAACGAGCCGCGCACATGGCCGAACAGTTCGCTCTCCAGCAGGCTTTCCGACAGGGCACCGCAGTTGACCCGCACGAAGGGGCCGCTGCTTCGGGGTGAGAGATCGTGGATGGCCCGGGCGATCAGTTCCTTCCCGGTGCCGGTTTCACCAATGAGCAGCACCGAGGCTGTCGAGGCTGCCACCCGGCGGGTCATCGCGTAGACATCCCGCATGGCGGGGCTCTGCCCGATGATGCCCTCCAAAGGGTCGGCAGTCTCGTCAGCTGGGGTCCTGAGCATCAGCAGCCAGTGCCAGGCGGGAAGGAGGGGTGAGCAGGGCAAGGATGCGGCGGCCGATTTGTTGGTCGTCCGCACCGACCGCCGCATTGTACAGCTCAACGGCGTTCTGCACGTCGCGGCGTTCCAAGAGGATGCCGTGGCTGGAAATGCTCTGCTCAAGTGCCGTCACCGCTGCCTCCCGCACGACGTCAGGCAGTTCTCCCTGCCAGGCCAGGTCAAAAACCACCTGCTGTGCCCGGGGAAGTGGCATGACAGCCAGCAGGTCGAGGGCCGGGTCGAAGGTTTCGGCCTGCCGCAGGCCGGTGCGGGCGGCGGGGAGTGCGGCGGTCACATCCCAGCCGTGATGACCAAGCTGCCCAAGCACGCTAAGGGCCCGCGCAGCTCCCGTCAGCCGGTGGCCTGCCTGCCTGCGACGCTGGCCTTCGTCAGCGGCCTGCGAACCGGCCACACGGGCCAGCGTTTCGGGGAAGCGGGGCTGCAGCACTCGGGCGGCGTCGCCGTCAGCAGCCGCAAGGTGGGGCAGAAACTGGCTTTCCAGCCGGTCGGTCAGTTGGACTTGATCAAAGTCAGCCGTGGTCAGTTGCTGCCGGGTGCGGTGGCGGCCGCTCCGGGTGTCGTCGAGAGGATCGAGCACGACCAGAACTGGCAGCGGATCACCTCGGGTCGGTTGCCGCAACAGCGTGATCAGTTCGCGGGAGGCGAGGTCGGGCAGCCGCGAGCTGCTGAGCACAAACCGGACATCAGGGGACTGCCAAGCGGCAAGCAGGCAATCGCGGCCACTGGTTGCCGTGTCAACGTCATAGCCGAAGCGGGAGAGCCCCGTGGCCAGCAACTGGGCCACCCGCTGACTCGGGTGGGCGACGACGGCGCGGTCAACACCGGTCGCGGAGGCAGCGTAGATCAGCCGATCGAGCATGCGGCTGGAGCCAGGGAAGGGGGATGATCCGGCAGTTGCGGCAAGGGTGCGGGCCGCCTCATCCTGCACGAGATCCGAGGCCATCTGCGTTGCCCGCACCAGCGCAGGGCGGATCAGTTCCAGCGGAACGTCAGGGGCCTGTTCCCGCAGACTGCGAACGGCAACCGCCGCCGCCCGTGGCATCTCACGGGTGACGGCCTCGTCGAGTACCTCAGCCGTCAGCACCGGGTCGTAGCCGGCCGGTCCGGTTAGCATGTCGGTCAGTTCCTGAGCCGGAATGGCCGCCAGTGCACCGGCCGGGTCGTCTGCAAACACGAGGCTTGAATCGGCCTGGGCCAGCAGCACCAGCCTCACGGCCTCAGGGGCATCGCAGCCCAGTGCGGACAGGTCTCGGGACAGATGCCCGGCCCGCAGGCTCCGAACCACCAGCGGCGGCAGCGTGCGAATCTCTGACCGACCGGTTTGATCGATCCACAGATGGGTTTCAACGGCTGGCTCGAGTTGGCCGCCCGCAGCAGCCGACTCGATCAGACTGTTGGCGCGCGGCAGGCCGGCGGGCGACAGCAGGCGATCGAGTTTTTCGGTCAGCAGGCGGCAGCCTGTTTCACCGGAAAGTTGCTGGCGGCTGCAGGCTGGCGGAGCAAGGCCACGGCTGGCGAGTTTATTGAGCAGGGTGGCGGCAGCGAGTTGCGTCGGCTCGGGTACGTCGCTGATCAGTGCTGGCCCCAGCAGCACACTGACCAGGTCGAGTGAGGCCTCAGGCGTGGGCTGACCAGTTGGCAGGCTTCCCCGGTCGACCAGCACATCGAGCGCGGTCATCACTCCTGAGAAGCGGTCGATGTCGGCAGAGCCGAGCCAGGCGATCAGGGCTTCTGTGCCTCGCGTTCCTAGTCGGCCGACAAGTTGCCGGGCCAGCCGTCGGGTGCGAACAAAAGTCGCTGCCCGTTCAAGATCACCGGGGGCTGGCGGCGGCTGCATCAACAGGTCGACCAGAGCCGGTAGGGCTGCCGTGCCTCCCCGGGTGAGCGTGTCAGCTGCCTCGAGCCGTTCCTGCCGAGCGTCACTGGCCAGCGCTCGGGCGGCCTCTGCCAGCCGAGCCGGGTCGGTCCGCCGTTGCCGGGCGGCCGTTCGCATCCCGTCCAGCAGTGTTGCTGTTGCCGTGGCGCGTTCCGGCTGGGCATTGTTCTTCAAAAACCGTTCCAGCCGACTGAGGTCGGCGGCTGACACGGCCTCGCCAAGCATGGCGAGTGTGGTGTCGGGATCAGCCTCGCCGGCCAATACCTGGTCGAACTGATCGAGAAACTCAAGCGTCGGCTCAAGGGCCTCGACGGCGGCAGCGCGAATGGCGGCCTTCAGCAGCGCCGCAGGGGTCGTCCGTGGAGGATGCCGCAGGGAATCGACCACGGCCCACTGCAGGGGATCGAGCCGGGCAGCAGTGTCGGCGGGGGCGGGTGGGGCTGCGTTGCCAGGTGCGCAGAGCAGAGCTCCAACACCAATCAGCGCGGCGGTCACGCCAACGGTTGCAACCGTTCGACTCTGCCTGCCCACACGTTGTCCTTTCACTGCCGACTAGGTTTCGGCAGTCTCCAGACGCTGCCGCCACGCAGCCACTTGTTCGGCCACTTGGGCCGGAGCGGTCGAGCCAAAACTCACCATCCGTTCAACTGCCCGTGAGGCGCCCAGAGCATTCCGCAGACTGGCGTTCCAGCCGGCATAGTCGCTTCGACAGTCATCATCGGAAAGGTCTGCCAGGGTGCAGCCTGCGTTCAGTGCCCGCCGGACCAGTTTGCCGACGGTTTCATGGGCGGTTCGCTGGGGTACGCCCTCGCTGATTAGGGCCTCCATCAGTGTGGTGGCATCGAGGTGGCCGCGGTCGATCGAGGCATTGATCCGATCCCGTGCAAACGCGGTGCCCGCCACCAAGGGGGCGGCTACTCCAAGCATCGCTTCGAGGGTATCGATTGAGTCGAAGACGGCCTCCTTGTCTTCCTGCAAGTCACGATTGTAGGCAGTTGGCAGACCTTTTAGCAGCACGAGTAACTGTTGCACGTTACCAATGGTGCGGGCCGACTTGCCCCGAACAAGCTCGAGGACGTCGGGGTTGATCTTCTGCGGCATGATCGAACTGCCAGTGCAGAAAGCCTCCGGTAGATTCAGGAAGCCGAACTCGTCGGTGCTGTAGATGATCCACTCTTCGGCCCACTGCGACAGGTGCACGGCGGTCAGGGAGAGCACGAAACTGAGTTCACAGACAAAGTCACGGTCACTGGCGGCGTCGAGACTGTTGGCCGCAGTGGTGGCGAAGCCAAGGGCCACCCGGGTCTTTTCCCGATCGATCGGTAGGCTGGTGCCAGCGAGCGCCGCCGAGCCGAGTGGCATAATGTTTGTGCGGCGACGGCAGTCGGCCAGCCGGTCCCGGTCGCGGGCAAACTTTTCACACCAGCCGAGCAGTTGATGGGCACCCAGCACCGGCTGGGCCCGCCGCAGATGGGTGTAGGCAGGAATGACCAGGTCTTGCTCACGGGTTGCCAGGTCGAGGAAGGCCCGCTGCAGGTCGAGCAGGCCGGCGTCGATCCGGTCGATGGCCCGCCGGCAGTAGAGTCTGAGGTCGGTGGCCACCTGGTCGTTGCGGCTACGGGCGGTGTGCAGTTTGCGGCCGGTGTCGCCGAGCCGTTCGGTCAACGCCGATTCAATATGCAGGTGTATATCTTCCTTGGCAGCCGTGAAGGTGAACTGGTCGCTGGCAATTTCCTGGCGGATCTCCTCAAGCGTGTCGCGGATGGCATCGGCCTCGGCCGCGGTAATCAGGCCGCAGTCGGCCAGCATCCGCGAGTGGGCAATCGACCCATCGATGTCGTCGTCGGCCAGCCGGCGGTCAAACGAGATGCTTTCGGAAAAGGCTTCAACCCGTTTGTCGGTTGGGACGTTGAAGACGCCTCCCCAGGCCTTGCCGCCACTGGCAGCGGTGGGGGCGGCGGTGGATTTGGCTGAGTCGGTCACAGATCGCTCATTGGTACGTGGAGGTGAAAACCATCAGTTTACCACCGTTTGCCGGTGATGCGCTGCCGGCAGCCGGCGTGTTTCGGCTAGATTCAGGGCATGCACGATACGGCTTCTTTCCTCGCGCCCGACGGCCGCCTGGCGGCGCGGATTGCCGGCTGGGAATCGCGGCCGCAGCAGGTTGCGATGGCCGACGTGGTGGCCCAGGCGATTACGGACAAGCGCCATGCCATCGTCGAGGCCGGAACCGGCACAGGAAAAAGCCTGGCCTACCTGATTCCGGCGGTGCTGGCGGCAACAGCCGATCAGGACGAGGCTGCTGCCGAGCCAGCCGCCGCTGCTGGTTCGGCAGCGGAGCAGGATGCGGCTCCGGGAGAGGAGCCACCAACGGAAAACAGGCCTCGGCGGGTGGTGATCGCAACCCACACCATTGCCCTGCAAGAGCAGTTAATCACCAAGGACATTCCCGTGGTGGCGGCCGTGATGCCAAGGGAGTTTTCAGCGGTGTTGGTGAAAGGCCGGGGCAACTACGTCAGCCTCCGGCGGCTGGCCCTTGCCCGTGAGCGGATGGCCAGTCTGTTTCAGCACGATGAGGAGGTGGCTGAACTGGAGGGGCTGATTCAGTGGGCCGACCAGACCCGCGACGGGTCGCTGGCTGATCTGCCGAGTGTGCCGCGGGGGTCGGTCTGGGATGAGGTCCACAGCGACTCGGGCAACTGCATGGGGCGAGCCTGCCCGACCTACGCCCAGTGCCACTACTACGCGGCCCGACGGCGGATGCACCATGCTCAGGTGCTGGTGGTCAATCATGCTCTGTTCTTTTCGGACCTCGCCCTGCGGCGGAGTGGAGCCAGCCTGTTGCCGGAGTACGACATCGTCATTTTCGACGAGGCCCACATGGTCGAGTCGGTGGCCAGTGACCATCTTGGCGTCGGGATCTCGAGCGTGGCGGTCGATCGCCTGCTGTCGCGGCTTTACAACGAACGCACCAACCGGGGCCTGCTGGTGCATTACCAACTTGACGACATCCGGCCCGATGTCATTCAGGCCCGGCGGGTGGCCGATGATTTTTTTTCTGGCGTCTTTCATGCGGTCTCCCGTCGCGGCGATGGCCCGTGGCGAATTGCCAGCCCCGGGCTGGTGCCCGACACGCTCGGCGAGGTGCTGCTGGCACTGGGCCGAAAACTGCGGGCTGCCTCTGACCGGCTCTCGAGTGCAGCAGAGCGGCAGGACTTTCAGTCCCAGGCTGACCGGCTGACGGCGCAGGCCGGGGCGGTTCGCTGCTGGCTTGAGCAGGCTGAGCCGGGCAGTGTCTGGTGGGTGGAGGCCCGGCAGGGGCGGCGGAGTGCGCCAACGGTGAAACTCGCCAGTGCCCCCATCGATGTTAGTGGGGTGCTGCGGCGGGAACTGTTTCAGCGGGTTGACTCGGTGATTCTGACCAGCGCGACCATTGCAGTTGGGGGCACGGCCGCACCGGCGGAGGACGATGAGTTTTTTCCCGATCCCGTGCCGAACGAGGCGACTGAAGACGAGCCGGCCTTTCAGTACATTCGCCAGCGGCTGGGGCTTGAGTCTGCCCTCCAGCGGCGGCTCGACAGCCCATTTGACTATGCGTCACAGGCCGAGCTGACGCTGGTGGATCGGCTACCCGATCCGAGCCAGCGGGAGGCCTACGACCGTGAGGTGGCCCGGATGCTCCAGCACTGTGTGGCAGAGTCCGCTGGCCGCACGATGGTGCTCTTCACCAGCCATCAGGCACTGGCCAAGGCCTCCGCGGAACTTGCCGGGGTGTGTGTCCGCGAAAAGATCAGGCTGGTCAGTCAGGCTGACGGGCTTTCGCGGGGGCGGATGCTCGAGGACTTTCGGGCGGCCTCCCGGGCGGTGCTTTTGGGGACCGATGGCTTCTGGCAGGGTATCGATCTCCCGGGTGATCTGCTGACCCAGGTGATTATTCCCCGGCTGCCCTTCGCCGTCCCCGATCGGCCACTGGTGGCCGCGCGGATTGAGGCGATCAAAGCGGCAGGTGGCAATGCCTTCGCCGAGTATCAGCTGCCGGAGGCGGTGATCAAACTCAAGCAGGGCTTTGGGCGGCTGATCCGCACCCGCGACGACCGCGGCCGGGTGGTGATCCTCGACCCCCGGATGCTCACCAAACCCTACGGCCGAATCTTTCGGGCCAGCCTGCCCCCCGCCCGGCTGGTGATTGAGCGGATGCCGCGGGTGGTGGGGTGAATTGCGGGGACGTTCTTGTCTTCCGTGTTCCGTGAAAGATCTGGGCAGTTCCTAAGAAAGCATTAGGGTGGGCAACGGAAACCTAGTCGCTCGCCCGCGAAGTTTCGTTTACTACGCCGTCCTGACAGCGGCGATTGGCCACGCTTCTCCAAGGATCTGCCGGTTTTCATGCACTCATTTTTCACTGGCTTTGTTCGAAGGTGGATGCGTGTCACCGCCTGTCTGATGCTGCTTTCAGCCACGGCAGGGGCCGCCGAAAGTTTCCCGCCTTTGGCAGGTGGAGCGCCGCCACAAAACCTTACGGAACTCTGGCAGGGTTATGACCCGACAGCAGAACCGCTCGATGTGCAGGTGGTTCGCGAGTGGAACGCCGATGGCATCACCACGCAGTTGCTTACCTATCACGTTGGCACCTTCAAGGGACAGCCGTCGCGAATGGGGGCCTATTACGCGTTTCCGGTTGATGCGAAGGCTACACTGCCGGCACTCCTGCAGATGCACGGCGGTGGCCAGCGGGCGGAGCGGCAGACCGTCGAAACCGCTGCGGCCAACGGCTATGCCTGCATCGCCATCAACTGGGGCGGCAGGCTGATGGCCGACCAGCAGCCGCAAGATCCCGGCACCGACTGGGGGGCGGTTGATGCCACGCAGACAACGCATAACACCCACTATGGGTCGGTCGAACCCGACGCCACGACGCTCGATGCCGTGCCGAGCCCCCGGAACAACAACTGGTTCTTGATCGCCGTGGCCGCCCGGCGGGCGTTGACCTTCTTGGAGCAGCGGCCCGAGGTCGACGGCAGTCGGCTGGGTGTCACCGGCCACTCGATGGGCGGCAAACTCACGGTGATGACGGCCGGGATCGACGACCGGGTGAAGGCGGCGGTGCCTTCCTGTGGAGGTTCGGCTGCTGCCCAGGCTGCCCTGCGGCAGCGGCCCGGTTCGGCCTGCCGACCACCAAATCAGTCGCCGCTGTACTTGAACGCAATCGATGACCTGAATGCCATTCGGCAGATCCGTTGCCCGATTCTCTACCTCGGCCCGCACAACGACTTCAACGGCATGGTCGATCAGCTGTTTATGAACTGGAAGGAAATGCCGAGTGACTCAATCCACTTCAGCATCTCGCCGCATCTCAACCATCGCCATGTCAGTGAATCATCCTTCGCCGGCCCGCACTTTTTCGACTGTGTGCTGAAAGGGCAGGGGAACTTTCCTGCAACACCAGACCTGAAGGTGACGCTCAAGACAGCTGACGGCGTGCCAGTGGCCACCGTGACCCCGGACCGGCCAGCCGACGTTGAGCGGGTGGAGATCTACTACAGCGTCGATCCCCACGGCATCACCCGCTTCTGGCGGTCGGCGGCAGTGACCCGTGACGGAAACACCTGGATGGCCGACTGCCCGATCACCAGCACGAAACTGCCGCTGGTTGTGATCGCCAACGTCCAGTACCCCTTGGAAAAACCGATCGTGGGGCCACCGTGGAACCGCACCTCACCGGCGACATTCCTTATCAGTTCCTGGCAGCTCGATTTCGACCCGGATGAACTGACCGCTTATGGTGTGCGGGCGACTGATCTCCCAGACCGGATGATCGTGGAGGACTTTGACGGCTGGCAGGACTGGTACCAGCTCAATGCCAACAACACCGACCACCACCAGGCGTTCACCCGAAAGGTGAAAGATCCAAAATGGCGGGGGCCGGATGGGGCGACCCTGGCGATGGACGTGCTCGCGCCAAGCGGCGGCGAGCTGGTGCTGACCTTCAGCATGGCGGCCTGGGGGTGCTACGCGGGGGTGCCGCAGGGGAACTACTTTGCCGCTAAGTCACTGGCGGCCTCGGCCGACTGGCAGACCATCGAGTTTTCCCCAAGCGATCTGGAACCGGCGGATGACCGCACCCGCACCGGGCTGGCCAGTTGGCAATATCTAACCGAGCTGGGCATCGTCGCGGCCGTGCGAGGTCGCGAAGGCGGCAAGGAGGTGGTTCGGGCCGGGGGCCGCTGGCCGCCGGATCGGCTGTTTCGGAATCTCCGCTGGGAGGGCGGCAGTCAGCCTCAGGATCTGCTTCTGCCCGGGGCGGCCATCTCCAAGGCAGACTTTGGCCGGATTTTCCAACAGGAAATCGACACATCGGTCGAGCAGGAAGCCCGCGACGCGGCCGCGGCTGGCCGCTGAGGGTCACAAAACACCGAAAACCGTCGGGAATCAGCCTGTCTGGGAAAAAAGGGGCTGAGGCCTCCTTTTTTCATGAAAGGTTCGGGCGGGCCGGAAGAAAATTCCCGACGGGGACGCGTCGGCTCTCTGCCGGCTCATCCGAAACAGTAGTCTCCGCTGCGAACAGGCACGGCCTGCGTTCGGAGCTTCCCCGCTCGTTCGAGCGGTTTTCGTTTTTCTTGTCATCCAAATCAACAGAGGTGTTCCCATGGATCAGACCTATCCTCGGTCGCCTGCGGCCGGTGCCCGCCGTGGCTTTACGCTCATTGAACTGCTGGTGGTGATCGCCATCATCGGCGTCTTGGTCGGCCTCTTGCTACCGGCGGTCCAACAGGCCCGTGAGGCCGCTCGGCGGGCTGCCTGTACGAACAAACTCAAGCAACTGGCCCTCGCGGCAAACAACCACTACGACGCTCGGAAAGAGTTTCCGTCTGCCCGCGCAAACAACATGCTGAGTGGTCTCGGGACACATTGGGCAAGCTACAGCAATCTCACGGTGCTCTTCCCGTTCTTTGAAAACCAACAGCTCTTCGATGACCTTGTTACGTCAATTGCAGCTAATCAGGCACCGTGGGGTTACGGCACAAACAACGTAAATCGCACCTATGTGGATGGTTTCATCTGCCCCTCAGAACTCAACGGGAATTCAGCAAGTGGCGGAGCAGGGTACGGTCGCACCAACTATCACGGCATGAAGGGAGACCTGATGGTCAATGCCGGTAGCGGCGATCAGCGAGGTCCCATTGGTGGAGCTGGCAAACATATCAAGATGAGGGACATCACCGACGGGGTTTCCAAGACGATTCTGTATGCCGAAGTAGCCATCGGTGAGGCGAACGCCGATACTATGCCCGCAGGGGTCGGCATGGGTGTCAATCAGAATATGTGGACTGCACCATCTGTTTGTCAGGCTGCCTTTAGCGGGACAACGTACCCGACACCACTCGATAAAACGAATACCGCTGGCATTAACTGGGCCCGAGACAGCATGGCATTCACGCTTGTCTACGCCCATGCGGGACCAAACACACCGCGTTGCACGAGTAACCATGAGTGGAGTTTGTATCCTCCGGCGAGCAGTTATCACCCAGATGGTGTCGTTGTCGCGCTCTGCGACGGCTCCACCAAGTTTGTCAATGAAAATGTTGATGCCGGTGACCCAACGGTAGGGCCTTCGAGCAGAACCGGCCCCAGCATTTATGGTGTCTGGGGCGCCATGGCGACCATCAACGGTGGGGAAGCTGCGGGGCTGTAGTTGCGGGTCAGTGTCACTACCGGGTTCGATGTGCCGCCGGTGAGCAAGTAGCCGATCGGTGGTGCCGTCATGAAGAGGAATTCCTTATGTACCGTCAGCCCTTGTTTCTGACGCCACCGGTTCGCTTTGCGTGGTCCTTTACGCTATGCATCGCCGTGCTGGGCGTCTGGGGGTGTGGGGGTGCCGACGTAGGCTTTCAGTCACAGCCTGTTGGCGGTGTGGTGCTCTTCAAAGGCCAGCCAGTTGAAGGAGCAACGGTTTCTTTTTCACCAGATTCAGGTGGTGAAGGCACAGTTGGCGTTCCGGCGGTTGGTCAGACTGGGCCTGACGGAACCTTCTCGTTGCGGGCTCTCCAGTCGGGCCGGCCCGTCACGGCTGGCACCGCAGTGGGGCAGTACATCGTGACAGTCGTGAAGCAGCAAATTCCTGCGATGTCTGACCCAGAGTTTGTCGACAACCCGCCGCCCGTCATTCCGCCTGAAATGCTGGAGCCAGAAGATCTGCTACCAGCCGTTTATCGCAGCGTGACCAGAAGCCCACTTCGGGCTGAGGTACAAGAGGGCAAGAATCAGTTTCGGTTTGAATTAGTGGAGTGAAAGCTGTCGCCAGCGGGCAGAAGAAAACTTCACCAGTTGCAGGAAATTTTGAGTTTCATTGGATGGGCGAATCCTGGGCTTGTCCGGCTCGCTAGTGAGATGCAGTCAATCATCCAACTGCCGCTTAATGTTTTCTAGTCGGACTTCGCCAGCCTCGTCGTCGTAGACCACCTCACCGCGGAGTCCGTCGAACTCGACGTGGGCAAATCGGCCAAGACGGTTGCGGTAGCGAAGCAGCACCAGTTGGATGGGAAGTGGCCCATCGTCGGCTGCAGCAGAGAGCCGGAGCGTTCCCTGCTGGCGCGATCCCTGATTACTCAGGTTGATTTCTTGGTCAACGGTAATCGGGCTCACTCCAGTGGTATCGATCAGAAACTCAAGCACACCGCGGTCGCTCGCAATGATCAACCTGCCTAGCTCAATCGTCGGCTTGGTTCCTTCGACCCGCAAGACGGCATCGGCCGACTGCCCGTCGGCCAGCCGCAGGCTGCCTGGCCCTGTCAGTCTGCCGGCACGGATGGTGTAGCGAACCGGCTGCTTGGCATGCAGGCTGTGCAGGAACAGGTTGCTGGCAACCTGAAACTGGCCTCCTGTCTGCAGTAGACGGCCACCGCCTAGTTCACTCAGGACGAATGGTCGACGGGCCTCAACCAGTCCCCCGTTGAGTTGCATGTCAACAGTGGTCTCTCGTCCTGTCGCCAGCCGGACGACATTTTCCGTAATCAGGTAGCCGCTGTCGATGACAAGGTCGAGATGAGTGCCAGGTGTCAAACACAGGTTGGCTTGTTCTTGGCTATCACCGAGGGTCAGCATGCCACCGGTGAGGTGCAGTCGGCTGTGACCGGCTACTTGTGCGTGTTCCACTGTCAACGAACCATCAGGCAGGATGGATAGGCCAGAGCTGTCGCCAGGTTCACCGAGCTGCAGCCGGCCCTTGTTCTGTGAATGGTCAAGAGAAATGAACGTGTCTGCGGCGATGACCAGTGACTCGAACTCAGTTGTCGTGGATGGGTTGGCGTTGTCGATTGGATTGCGGCTGGTTTTTGCTCGAGGAGCTGGGGGCGATTGGGCGAGCGTTGCCAGGTTCATGGCGACCGCGTCACTGAGCGTTCCCAGCGGTTCACTGGTGCGGGTCGTGGGGTCAAAACGGTGTCGTTCGGCTTCGCCGATTCTCATGCGGGTTGCGGAGTTCACAAACGAGGTCTCGACCGCCCCCCGGCTGACTGCCACCAGCGGCCGGCCATCGGCGGGCATCGTGACTTCAAACTCGGTTCCGAGGTCAACCACCCGTAGGCCAGCAGCCTCAATCACAAATCCCTCAGCGCCCTCTGGTACCACTGCATGCAGGTGGCCTGCAGCAAGCAGCACCTGCATGTCACTCTGCAGGTCAAACTCAGCCGGTCCCTCGACGGTCAGATCCACACCTGATGACAGCAGGAGCGAAAGACTGCCTTTGTGAATTTTTACGGGGCCAGCGGGCAGACTTGTGCCTCGGGCCAGGGCGGGTAAGTCAGGTGCCAGTTCCTGCCAGCGAACATCGGGGCTGGCCGCTGCGACGATGGCTACGGTCGCAGCAGGCGGCGTGTTGGGGAGGATGGTCAGTCGCCAGAACGCCCCGGCGAGCCCAATCAGCAGGAGCAGTGCAACAGTACCGGCGAACTGCGGCAGCCAGTTGCTCCGGATCGGCCGATGGGTGGCCGCGGCAGGGAGCGGTTCCGCCGGCAGCAGGTAATCGCCGGCGTATTCGTCTTCAAGCAACTCCCGCAGCAGCGTATGCCGGGCCAACAGGTGGGCTGCGGTCGGGTCGTCCCGCAAGGCTGCGGCGACCGCCTGCATGTCAGGCTCGGTCGCGGTGCCATCAAGGTAGGCCTGTATCTGGTCGTCAAGGGTCATCGCGTGGGCTCCTGACGGCTGATCGTGCGTTCGATGCAGGCGAGCAGATTTCGCCTGATGCGGTGCAGGCGAATGTAGATGGCATTGGTGGTGATTCCCAGAAAATCGGCGAGCGTCGCGGCCGACATGCTTTCACCATAGTGCTGGTCGAGCAGGCTGCGATCGGCGGCGTCGAGTTTGCCGAGGCAGCCTGTCAACGCCTCGCGGCGGTCCTCTGCCGACCGGTGCAGCTCTTCGTGGGCTGCCATTAAATTGTCGAGGGCCACTGGATCGAACCGATGCCGATCGCGGCCCTGCTTGCTCCAGTAGTTCATCACCTTGTTGCGGGCGATGCCGAGGGCCCAGGCCGTGAAACTCCGCGAGCGGTCGTACTCGGCAAACTTATCGACGACCGTCACCGCCACTTCCTGGGTGAGGTCCTCAACATGCTGGTGATCACGAACTAGCGAGCGGATGAACCGCCGCACCGGCTGCTGGGCCTCCGTCCAGGCGGCGGTGCATTCCCGCATCAGACGAAGGTGATCAGGTGCAGGCATGGCACGGGTTCCAGCGGGCAGCGGGCGGACGGGAAAGGAGTCCGCCACCACAGAGTGTTTTCCACTCGCTCCAGATTCTTTCGGCATATGGGAGCGGTTTGCCGGGACCTGGCTCATCGTGACAGGAGCAACTCGGCCCAGGTGGTTGGGTCGCTCTCCCAGGGAAACTCTGGGGGTGCGAAACAGGGCAGTTTGCCGAGCCGGCGGTCGACCACGGCAGCGAAGAAGCCCAGCCGGGGGCTTTCGTCAGGATCCCAGCCGGGTAGGGCGGCTGCTGTCAGGAAGGCGTCAAGTTCCCAGCCGTCGGCAGTGGTTTTTGATTCGATGAAGGCCGCCTGGTCAGGCAGCGAGGCTGCCTCTTCGCTTGTGCGGGGAATCTGGGCGGCGACGACAACGGGCTGATCCGCCTGACGGCCACCGCCGGTGGGCAGCAACGCCAGCCGGCGACAGAATCGGCCAGCGCGGTGGCTGGCTCCGGTCGGCCGGGTGGCAATCCAGAGGTGCAGGCCGTCACTGTCTTCAGGCTTGGTCGGCTGACACCAGCGGCTGCCGGAGAGGCCCGTGACGGTGGCCCGGATCGCCAGCCCTGCTTCGTTCCAACCCACCGCCAGGTCGAGCAGATCGGGGACGCCCGCCAGGCCTGCCAGCCGGGGCAGCAAACAGTCGGCATCGAGATGGCTCTTGGCTGGAGGCCAGAGCCGCTCTCGCCAAGGGCAGGAGAGTCGCAGCCGAAACAGACTGGCCGGGTTGACGAGCGGCATGGCAGGAACGGGATACAGGAAAGGGAAAACTGCGAGGTATGCTACAGCGTAGCGGGTGCCGATGGCAGCCGCAGCGAAATGCCGGAAACGTGCCGGAGGATGACAGCGGGATGCGGGTTTTCCAACTCACAAGCGAGGCGACACCATTTGCCAAGACCGGCGGCCTGGCCGATGTGGCAGGCGCCCTGCCGGGGGCGCTTGAGCGACTCGGCTGCGAGGTCACGTTGGTGCTGCCCGCCTATCGCGAGGTCTTTGCCAGGGGCCTGCCGATTGAACCAACCGGCCTGCGGTTTCCCGTGACGCTGGGCAGTCGCATCCATGAGGCGACGATTTTTTCCTGCCAGCTGCCGCAGGCAGCCAGCCGCATCTTGCTGATTGGCAACGACCACTGCTTTGATCGCGACAGCCTCTACGGCGGTGGGGAAGATTTTGCCGACAACGCCGAGCGGTTCATTTTCTTCTCCCGCGCCGCCCTCGAACTGGCTGCCCGACAGCCCGAGCCGGTCGACATTATCCATTGCCACGACTGGCAGACCGGACTGGTGCCGGCCTATCACAAACTGCTGTATCAAGAAGAGCCAACGCTCAGCCGGGCCCGCACCGTGCTGACGATCCACAACATGGCCTACCAGGGGAGGTTCTGGCACTGGGACATGCTGTTGACCGGCTTTCATTGGCGGCACTTCCACTGGAAGCAGCTGGAGTTTTACGGCCAGCTCAACATGCTGAAGGCGGGCATTGTCTTTGCCGACAAACTCACGACGGTCAGCCCAACCTATGCCCAGGAGATTCAGGCTGCCCCCGGAGGCTGTGGCCTGGAAGAGGTGCTGGCCGGGCGAGCGGACGATCTCAGCGGCATCGTCAATGGGATCGATACTGATACTTGGAACCCCTGCACCGATCCACACATTCCGCGGCACTATGGTGCGGAGGATGTCGCCGACGGCAAGTACACCGCCCGCGTGGCCTTGGCTGCCAGGCTCGGCCATGCCGCCCCTGATGAGCGACCCCTGGTGGCTTTCGTCGGCCGGTTGGCGGAGCAGAAGGGAGTGCGTCTGATTCTTGAGATGCTCGGCCGGATGGCCGGCTCGGGCCTGGCGCACGTGGTGATCCTGGGAACGGGCGACCCGGTGCTGGAAGAGTCGCTCAAGACGGTGGCGGCTGCCCATCCCGATGCTGTCGATGTGGTCATCGGGTTTGATGAGACACTGGCTCACCTGATTCAGGCGGCCGCCGACATCCTGCTGATGCCGAGTCAGTACGAACCCTGTGGGCTGGCGCAACTGTATGCCTTTCGCTACGGCACCATTCCCGTGGTGCGGGCCACCGGCGGCCTGGTTGATACCGTGGTCAATGTCACTGACCAGACACTCGACGCCGGCACGGCCAGTGGGTTTGTGTTTGACGAGTTCACCTCGGCAGCCCTTGAGGAGGCCGTCCGCCGCGCGCTGGCAGCCATGCAGGATCAGGCCCGCTGGGCGAGGCTGGTTGGCCAGGTCATGGCCCAGGACTGGTCGTGGGAGACCAGTGCCCGGCACTATCTCGATCTCTATGCCCAAGCCGCGGCTGCATCACCGGCGGCCGTGCCTGCAATCGACTGACCAGGGCTGCGGCAAGCGGCGGAAACTGGGTAGTTCGGTGGCCCTGGTGGAACCGCAGAACCGGTACGGCCCGCAGGCTTTTGCCCAAGTGAGCCTGCGCGATCAGGCCGATACCGCCTGCATGAAGACACACATCCGCAGGGTTCTGGTGGTGCTCACAGTCGTTGCCGTCACGGTGTTGGCAGGTGGTGGGTCGGCGTCTGCTGCTGACTGCCAGCGGTGCCGAGGCCCCTACGGTGGCAAAACCATGCCCTGCGATGAGACCGGGTGCGGTCCCCGGTACTGGGGTGCATACTGTGACGAACCGAACTTCCCCGATCCGTGCAACTGCCGCAACGAATGGTGTGGAGGTGGCTTCAAAGCGCCGTCACTCGACCTGCTCGCACCTTGGCAGATGCCACCGGGCAAAGGCTTCTGGTCGCCCGAGCAATGTGGCTATGCCACCGGTGAATGTCACACCTGTGGCCCTGCTGGCTGGATGCATCACCTGAAGCCAGGCTGGTGGCGGCACTAGCTGGCAGGTGGAGCGGGCTTCAAACCGCCGGCCATCATCGCGCCGCGTCCCGGGCAAGCGACGCAGCGAAGGTGATCAGGTCGTCGCGATCAAGGCAGGCCTGCCGCAAGGATTCTCCGGCACCAGCGGCATGGGCTAGTTCTACCAGCGGCGGCAGCATCATCGTCAATGGGGCCGGCTGCGTGGGCGTGGTGTCGGCTGGCCGCGCGAGGACCGCCGCCATCGCTTCGGCTGGCCGGTTGAGTCGGGCGGCCAGCACCGCTACCACGTCCCAGGCGGTCGGGGCATCGTACGAGTCGGCTGCGGTGGCGATATCACGAAACCAGGCCAACGCATCGTCGGGCTCGTCGCCGAGCAGGGCAGCAAAAAACAGTCGGGAGGCGGTGCCAAAGTCAGCGAATGGTGGGTCGCCGGGATACCGGAAATCGTCCGGCAGCCGGCAGGCATAGGTGGCCAGCGCCAACGCCTTTCTCAGCACTGCGGGCGTGGTGCAGATGCGGGCAAACCGCAACACCGCCTGCAGGTGAGAGGCATCGAGATGGATGCTGGCATCGTCGGTCAGGCCACCGGCCGCGGTCAGAAGGGCCGAGACGTCACCATCTGCGGCGTGAATCTCGTCGAGGGTGGCAGCAGGCACGAGGGCCCGATCGCGGAGGTCACGGCTGAGATTGTCGAGCAGTTCAGCATGGAGATGCTCCACCATCAGGGCGGCGACCGGCTCTTGCTGGACTGGTGGCAACCCGGCCACAGACTGCTCGTAGGCGGTGACCGCATTGCAGGTGCCCTGTGTGGCCAGGGTGATCCGGATACCCAGTGCCGGGTCGAGCCCTTCCCAGAGTGCCAGTTGCACCAGCTCTTGCAGCGGTTGATAGTCTTCGTCCTCAAGGCCAGCACCCGTCGGTGCCAGCAGCCGGTCGGCAGCCTGCCCGAGACGGGTGGCGACCTCCTGCCGATCGACAGCAGCCCGCAGGTATACCCAGCCAGCAGCCACCTGGCCTTCGTCAAACAACCCCCAGCCAGCCTCACGGCAGGCCGCAATGGTCTGCTCGTCGAGTTGGCTGCGGCGGTCTGCAGCGACGTCAGTGAGGGCGCCTGCCAGCGGCAGCCCAAGCGAGGCTCGGGCTCGAAGCACCCGAGTATCAAACAGCCCATGCCACCGTCGCTGAGCCCGAAGCGTCTCTTCCAGCCGGGTCAGCATGGCGTCGACGCCTTCAGTCTGCTCCGTTGCGACCAGGGCCGCAGCAATTCTGGCCGTGTCGAGTGAGTTGTCGGCAGGAGATTCACTCATGGACCCAGGCGTCCTTCCAATGGTGAGAAACGAAAGCGATGTGTCAACGAGTTGCGGGGTGAGCTGTCACCAGTTGGGTAGCAGACTTGATCGTGATGACAACGGTTTGTTGAGTTTACGGCAATGCCTGCCGTTGCCGCAGGGCTTCGTAGGCGAGGACCGCCGCGGTTGCCGAGACGTTGAGGCTGTCTGCCACACCCAGCATGGGCAGGGCGACTGCCTGCAGCGAGAGGATTCCCCCTGCCGCAGCCTCAAACCATGCTGAGGAAATCCCGTGGGCTTCGCTGCCCAGCAGAATGGTCGCAGGGCCAGCGAGGCGGGCCTCGTGCCAGGGACAGGCGCCGTCGGGCGTCGCCGCAATGACCGGCCGCTGCTGCCGCTGGCACCAAGCGATTGCTGCCGCAGTGGTGTCGCAGGCCAGTGGCAGGCTGAAGACGGTGCCGAGGCTGGACCGGATGACCGCCGGGTTCGCCGGGTCGGTGCCTCCGCCGCAGAGAATCACCCCACCAAAGCCGGCGGCATCAGCTGACCGCAGGATCGCGCCGACGTTGCCCGGCTTTTCAACAGACTCGAGAATGAAAACCGGCTGCTCGTTGCGAGCCGCGAAGGCCGCAAGGCGCTGCCCTTGAAACCGTGCCACCACGACGAGCCCTTCATTTCGATCACCGAAGGCGATTCGGTGGAAGGGACGGTCGGCCAGGGGGGTCAGCGGGACGTCGCGGGCGGCAAGTTCTGTCACTAAGGCCATCAGGGCGGGTGATGGGTCACTGAGGGATGCTGCGGCGACGAATGCCTCCACCGGTTCGACGCCTGCCCTGAGGCAGCGGCCGATTTCCCGGAGGCCATCAACAAGGGTCAGGCCGTGTTCCCGCCGGGCGGCCGATTCCCGCAGACGGCTTGCTGCGCGGACGCGGGGGTTGGCCGGGCTGGTGATCGTACCTAGCGCCAGAATCGTCTCAATCAGTGCAGTGGCTTCGCTCACGGTGTCGCTTCCTGTTGAGCATCCGGTTGTGGTTGGGTTTGTTCTGGCAGGCCGCTGGCGCGGGCAAATCCACCAAGCGGCAGATGGCGGCCAGCGAGATCTCGGCAGGTCAACGCACCAGACTCAAGCGGCCCCGCTGTCGGCAAGCGTGCCGCCAGGCTCTCGTGCAGGATCTCGTGAAGTCGGTGGGGCGGCCAGCCGGGAGAGTGTGCCGAAAGCAGCACGGGGCCACTCGCCTCGTCATGGAGCAACTGCCCACAGTCGGCCAGCAAGGACGGCAGGTCGCGGTCGATGGCAAAGGCCTCGCCCTTTGGGCCATGTCCCCACGAGGGCGGGTCAAGCACGATGCCGTCATAGCGATTGCCACGCCGGAGTTCTCGGGTCACGAACCGTTGCGCATCCTCGCAGATCCAGCGAATCGGTGCGGCGTCGAGGCCGGAGGCGGTGGCGTTGGTGCGGGCCAGATCCATCGCCTGCCGGGAGCTGTCGACATGGACCACTTCGGCGCCCGCCTGTGCAAGCGCCAGGCTGGCCGCACCGGAATGGGCGAACAAGGACAGCACTCGGCTGCCCGGAGTTGTCACCCGCGTGAGCCACTGCCACTGGGACTGCTGCTCGAGAAAGACACCAACCTGACCAGACGGAGCCGGTCGCACCGCCAGGCGCAGCGAGCCGTCAGCCAGCGGGACCTCCACCTGCCAGGGGTCGGGCAGCCGGCCACGAATGTCCCAGTGACCCTGACCACGACTTGATTCATGGAATACGATGGTCGCTGTCTTCCAGAGGGCTTCCTGGCAGCGGACAGCCTGAGTGGCGGGCAGAGGGCGGTCCACCACGATGCCACCAAGTTGCTCCAGCCGCCGGCCCATGCCTTCGGAATCGCAGCCAAAATCGAGAATGGCGGGGTCGGGAAACTTTCTGCTGGCTGAATCGTTCATAACGTGAGAGAAGCATACGTTCGAAGTTGCCGCCTGTCGCCGGGCGTTCGCTGAAAGCCAGCGAACAGCACCGAATCGGCAGCCCACAATCTGCCTTTGACCGAAAGAGGAGCCTTGCCATGAAACGCACCATCCTGCTGACCACAGCCGTCCTTGCCGGCCTCGGGCTGGTCGCCCTCCTGCCGCAGTGGCGGCTGCAGGCTGATGAGCCGTTCTCACGGCAGCGACCGGAACGCCCGGGAGAATTCCGTGGCGAGCGTGGGCCTGGTGGGCCGGGCCGCCCTGGAATGCCGCAAGGTGACCGATCAGACATGCGAGATCAGGTGCTCCGCCGGTTCGATGAGATCAGCCAGCGGCTTGAGCGAATTGAACGGCGGCTTGGCGGCGCGGCTCACGGTCCAGATCGGCAACGGCCCGAGGGTGAATTCGGTGGGCCGGGCCCGCGTCCACCCAGGCCCGAATGGATGAATGGTGGCGATCGGTTTGGTCCGGGGGCAGATGCGCCAGAGCACCGGATGCCTCAGCACGGGCAGATGAATCGGTCGGACCGTCCCGGTGACCGCTTTGGGATGCCAGAGGAAATGCGGGAGCGGATGCAGCAGGCTCGGCAGCAGGTCGAAGAGCGGATGCAGCAAGCCCGACAGCAGATGGAAGAGCGGATGCAGCAGGCTCGGCAGAAGTTTGGAGAGATGCAGGAGCGGATTGAAAAACTTGAAGCGGAAGTGAAGCGGCTGCAAAGCACGCAGACAGAGAGCCGAGCCGAGGCGCCTGCGAACACCAAGAATCCGAAAGTCAAAAAGCAGGCAGCGGTGCAACAATCTGCAGAAGGGGTTGGAAGCGTTTCGGTGTTCCCTGACGCGCCTGCAGAGGCTGGTGCGAATGGTTTCTTCGGATTTTCGCCCCACGCCTGAGGCGTCAGTCGTCAATCAAGGAAACGGCACCACTCTTCAGGTCGTAGTAGCCACCAACAATCGTGATACTGCCGTCCTGTTCCATTTCCTTCAAGATCGTGCTCCGGCGGCGGATGTCATCGACTGCCATGCGAATGTTCTGTCGGCAGATGTGAGCAACATACTCAGGATTGGCGGCGGTCTTTTCTCCAGAAAATGCACCAGGCCGCTCAAGTGCTGGCCGGATTTTGGCAAGCATCGGCGTGATGTTGCCAAGTCGCACATCGTCAATGGCCGCCTGCACTGCGCCGCAGTGCGTGTGCCCGAGCACCATGATCAGCCGTGCTCCGGCAACATGGCAGCCAAACTCCAGGCTGCCCAGGATGTCCTCGTTGACAAAATTGCCAGCCACCCGGGCAACAAAAATATCACCGACGCCACGGTCGAACACATCTTCGACGGGGATCCGGCTATCGAGGCAGGAGAGAATCACGGCTTTGGGAAACTGGCCGGCGTAGGCCTCCCGAACGCGGGCGGAGTGGTTGCGGGTCGTCAGGTCATCCTGGACGAAGCGTCGGTTCCCCTCGAGCAGTTCCTGCAGGACGGCATCAGGCGTGAGGTCCGCCTGCTGCTCACGGGTGATGACTGACGGGCCCGCTGGTTGGGATGGGGATTGTGCAGGTTGTTCTCCGGCGGTCACCGCGGTCAGGCTGCTGGCTACAAGGATGGCCATCACGCATGAGAACAGATGGCAGGAGGCAGATGGCGAGCGGTTCATGTCGTGGGCCCCTGTTGAGAAGATGGTCGAAAACGACACGCGGCCGTCTTGCGAGGAGAAGGCTACCAGACGCTCGTGGAATTATGTTTTTGGGCTCCATGACGCGTACGCGGCTGAACGACGTTTTTGCCCGCGTTGCGTCATGAAAGCGGCTCGCAACGAGGCTGGGCCGGCCCCAAGGGGGGAGTGCGACGTGGTAGAGATCGCGTCATTTGGAAGGTTGTCCGGCATCCGGAGGTGGCGTCCTTGCGCAGTCCCCCCACGTGTTCGGCGGGGGCGGTGTTGATCTTGGTCATGCGAGGCGATCGCTGGTGTCGATACCGAGAGAGCGGTCAAGAAATTTTGAATTCGCGGTTCCCTCATGATTCAGGGTTGCCTCATGACGCCGATACGGCAGCCTTTCCGTGGGGCGATTGCGGCACTTGCGTTTGCCCTCGTGGTGACGGCAATGCCGCCTGCTCACGGTCAGATTCAGGATGCTGGCGTCTGGCTCGGAGCTTTCGCCCAGGGTGACTTTCAGTCTGCTGGCCCCAAAGAGCGGAATGCCCGCTGGTGGTTTGACGCCAACACCCGATTCCTCGGCGACGACTTTGAGCTGTTCCAGACTGTCATCCGCCCCGGCGTGGGTCGCCAGTTGGATGAGCAGCAGTCCGTCTGGCTCGGGTATGCCTGGATTGGAGAGAGTCTCCCTGGGCTTGATTTTCATGAGAACAGAATCTGGGAGCAGTGGATTCTGAACCAGGACTATCGTGACGTAACGTTCCAGTTCCGGAGTCGGTTGGAGCAGCGGTTTGTCTCGACTGGGACCCAAGTCGGCTGGCGGTTTCGCCAACTCTTTCGAGCGCAGCGGCCTGTGGCCGGCAGTTCGAATCTCCTGTGGGTCGCATGGGATGAAATCTTCTTTCATCTCAACGACACCGATTGGGGGGCCCGAACAGGCTATAACCAGAATCGAGTGTTTGTCGGCCTCGGTCGCATCCCCACTGCGAATGCTCGGCGGAGAACAGAGATCGGATATCTCTATCAGCAGATCAATGTGGCTGAAGATGGTGCCGATCTCAGCAACCACATCCTCTCAATCAATATATTTTTCAGCCCTTAGCGACTTCCAAAAGACCTGTGCGTCGTGCGGAGGACGTCCAAAGTGTCATTTGGCGAGGGGATTTGCAGGAGCTGGATCACGGTTCGAGCGTTCAGTCCTCGAAGACCGATTGAATAAATGCTTCGGTTCGTTCCATGGTCGGCGTGAACCAGGGCTCCCAATTCCATTCGCTGTGGAGCCCCCCGGTCAGATTGAAAATCTCATTCCGGATGCTTTGGGCAGTCAGCTTTTCCCGGATCGCATCGTGAACTTCCGGGTTTCCCTCACTGATGAAGAGCATTGGAGGTTCGTTACCGCTCACCCAGTGCGCGGGCGACGCCTGTTCATAGCGTTGCGGGACATCTTCAGGCAGTCCGCCGAGGAAGCGAAGGTAGTTTGAGTCTGGTTTTCGGGCATTTTCAAAGGCTTTCTCGTCATTGGTAATCGTCGGCCCTGCAACAGGAATGCAGGCAGCAACCTGGCTGGAGGTGGCAGACGCATCGGGTGCTTCGAGGTTTGCCTCCGGGCCGGCCGTCGCTGCCAAGGCCACCAGATGGGCACCTGCTGAGAACCCCATCAGCACGATGCGGTTGGGGTCTGCACCCCAGGCGGTTGCATGCTCACGCGTCCACCGGATGGCATCTTTGACATCGTGGATTGCGGCTGGAAAAAGTGCTTCCCCCGAGAGTCGGTATTCGGGGCAGACGGCGACGAAGCCATGTTCGCTGAGCCAAGCCGCCTTGGTGTGCTCGCCGGTCCGACTGCCTTTCTTCCAGCCACCGCCGTGTACAAGGATCACAACGGCACGGGTGTCATTCAGTTGTTGCGGCACAAACAGATCGACATGCAGTTGTCGCTCAGAACGCGTGGCATAGCTGATGTCATTGGTCTGTTCGACATGCTCTGGGGGAGAGAGTTTCTTGTGGCTGATCTGGAGACCACGGTCAGCGTAATAGGCACGCAGTTCCGGGAAAGTTTTCGGCCGAGGGCCTGGGTCAAAGGTTGGCATCTCGGCCAGGGCAACGCTGCTTGCCCAGAGGATGATTACAATAGCGGTGAATCGCATGAGTGATTGATCCTTTTGGAAAGAAGGAGCCCGGCCGTCGGCTTCGTCGATAGTCGTTGATGGGTTCAGCACGACGCTTGCCCATCGTAGGTAGATTACAGTGAGGTTGCGACCGCCGAGGGACCAGCCTGATCAATTTTGTTTTTTTCCACAGGGAGTGAAAGTGTCATGGTGAGTTGGAGCGGCTGGAGGTTTTTCAGGGCTGCCTGCCTGCTGGTGGCGCTTGGGGCTGTGGTAGATGCGGATGAGGCTGCGGTTGAGTTTGAGAGCCAGCGGGAACAGCTTGCTGTGCTGCAGCCAATGATTGGGAGCTGGAAGGGTGTCGGCCTGCAGAAGCGTGGCGGGAACGCCCGCTGGGCGGCCACGACCGAGTGGGCCTGGTCGTTTGCCGATGGTCAGGCAGCCATTGTCTTCACGACTGAACCGGGAAGGTACTTCAGTCGTGGGCGTCTGGTGCCGGGGGCGGCACCCGAGACGTTTCGGCTGACACTGGAACAGGCAGGTGCGAAACAGTCGGCGACGTTCGTCGGGCAGTGGGATGGCAGCGGCCTTGACCTCAGCAACGAACGGGCCGAGCCCGGGCAGCCGGCCCGCCTGCTGGTGAAAAACGTTGCCGACAACAAGCGGCTTGTGATTACCGTACAAACCCGCACCCCGTCGGGTGGCTATCAGCAGATCGCGGTGCTGGGCTATACCAGGGAAGGGGTGGTGTTTGCCGTTCGGCAGCGGCCCCTGCATGAATGTGTGGTGACCGGCGGTGAGGGCAACCAGCGGGTGATGTACCAAGGGCAGGAATACTGGGTCTGCTGCAAGGGCTGCCTGAATATGTTTGAGGACAACCCAGAGAAAGTGATCGCAGCCCACGAGGCACGAATTGCGAAGCGTGAACAGGCTGCCCGAAAACAGGTTGACGCGGAATAAAGGCGAAAACTTGACGGACATCGGGGGGGATGGTGGGATGTAAGGGGAAGCCAGAAGGCGACATCTGTCCCTGGTTTCGTTCATGTTGAATCTGTCCCGCCGATCGACCGGAATGGTCCGCGTGGGCCGGTGTCCTGCAGAGAAATCTGCGGGTGCTGGTGAGCGGCGACGCGGGTGTTGTCCCCACGGGAGTTTCCAATGGGATGCGCCAAGGTGTCGCGGTGCTTGGCGGTGGTGGTCGCGGCGTTCTGCCTGGTGAGTACGGTTCAGGCCCCGAACGCTGCTGCAGCAGATACTCAGGCGATCGACTTCAATCGTGACATCAGGCCGCTGCTGTCAGATCGCTGCTTTGCCTGTCACGGCCCGGACGAAGAGGATCGTCAAGCGGGGCTGCGGCTCGATGACTTCTCTGCAGCAACGGCTGAACTCGACAGCGGCCTGACTGCGATCGTGCCCGGCAAGGTGAATGCGAGTGAGCTTCTCGCTCGAATCACCAGTGACGATCCCGATGTTGTGATGCCACCTCCAGAGGTGGGCAAGCCGATCACACCAGATGAGGCTGGGTTGCTCGCGGACTGGATTGCTGCCGGTGCAGGCTACCGTGGACACTGGGCTTTCCAGCGGATAGAGCGGCCCGCAGTGCCGGCAGTGGCTGATGCAGCCTGGCCGTTGACGCCAATTGATCGGTTCATTCTGGCTCGGCTTGAGCAGGAAGGGCTGCACCCAAACGCTGAGGCGGACCAGACGACGCTTGCCCGCCGGTTGGCACTCGATCTGACCGGCCTGCCACCGGAGCCAACTGCCGTTGCTGCCTTCGTGGCTAATGACTCGTCCGAAGCCTACGGCCGATATGTTGATCAGTTGCTTGCCAGTCCGCACTACGGCGAACGGATGGCGATTGAGTGGCTCGATGCCGCCCGCTACGCCGATAGCCATGGCTATCAGACGGACTCGAGTCGATCCAACTGGCCGTGGCGAGACTGGGTGATCAACGCCTTCAACCGCAATCTGTCGTTTGACCAGTTCACGGTGGAGCAGCTTGCCGGTGACATGCTGCCGGAGCCGACCCGTGAGCAGATCGTTGCCACGGGCTTCAACCGCAACCATCGCATTAACGGGGAAGGTGGGATTATCGCCGAAGAGTGGCGGGTGGAGACCGTCATTGACCGGGTTGAAACGACGGGCCAGACCTGGCTGGGGCTGACCGTTGGCTGTGCCCGCTGCCATGACCACAAGTACGACCCGATTTCTCAGCGGGAGTTCTATGAGCTGTTCGCGATATTCAACAATGTCCCCGAGACCGGCACGATCATGGGGCAGGCGACCCAACGCAGCGGCGGAAACGCTGACCCGATCCGATTGTTGCCCACTTCAGCCCAGGCGAAAAAACTGGCTCGGCTTGAGCAGGTGGTGGTCGATGCCAAGGCAGCACTTGCTACAGAAGAGAAAAATCTAAAGAGCCTTGCCGAGGCATGGGCGGCGGAGGTCCGGGAGGCCCTCAGGAATGCCGGTGAGGCCTGGCAGCCATTCGAGCCGTTGGAACTCACCAGTGCCGGTGGGGCCAGCTTCCGGCGGAGTGAAGACGGCTCGTGGCTGGTGGAGGGCGTGAACCCACCGCAAGACAGTTACACCGTTGAGTCATTGATTCCTGCTGGTCAATTCAGCGGGCTACGGCTGGAACTGCTTCCGGTGGCCGGCCTCGCAGGGGGCGGCTTCGGTCGGGGCGGAAATGGCAATGTGGTGGTAACGAAGATTGAAGCGGAGATTGATCCGCCAGGAGACGGCAAGGCCATTCCAGTGGTCTTCAAGCGAGCCGAGGCGACCTACCAGCAAAAGAACTGGGAGGCAGCCAAGTTGCTCTCAGGCAAAAAGGGGGATGGCTGGGCAATCGACGGCAACCGGGCTGATATCAACAAGCCGAGAACTATCGCATTGCTACCGGCTCAGCCCGTTGAGGTGCCGGAGAATTCCCATCTCGTCGTGACGGTGCGGCAGGAGTCGAAGTTTATCGGTCATACGATTGCTCGCTTTCGTTTGGCTTATTCGACAGAGGAGCCCAGCCTGCTTGGCGTGAATGGTCTGAGACTGCCGAAGGATGTGCGGGCCGCAATTCTGGCAGCCGTGGAAAACCGCACCCCAAAGCAGCAGAAGGAGGTGGAGGCCTTTTATCGCGGAAACGTTGCTGGGCCGATTCGACAGGCTGAGGCCGCTCGTGACGCGGCCCAGAAAAGTCTTGCGGCCTTTCGCAAGACCGTGCCCAGTGCCATGGTGATGCAGGAGGGGCCGCGCCGCGAGGCCTTTGTGCTTGAGCGTGGTGAATATGACAAGCGGGGTGAGCCGGTGGCACCAGGCTTGCCCGCGTTTCTCCCGGCACTTCCTGAAAAGGAACCGGTTCACCGGCTCTCGCTGGCCAACTGGATCGTTTCCCGGGACAACCCGCTGACGGCGCGGGTCTGGGTGAATCGCATCTGGGAACGGCTCTTTGGGGTCGGGCTGGTGAAGACCAGCGAGAATCTTGGGAATCAGGCGGCTTATCCCAGTCACCCTGAGTTGCTCGACTGGCTGGCGGCAGAGTTCATGGAAACCGGCTGGGATGTGAAACGGTTCATCAAACTGCTGGTGACCAGTCGCGTCTACCGACAGGCAGCAACGGTCACGCCCGAGGCGTTGACCAACGATCCGGAAAACCGCCTGCTGGCACGGGCGTCAAGGATCCGTCTGCCTGCAGAGGTAGTTCGTGATACAGCCTTAGCGTCGTCCGGGCTTCTCGTGCCGACAATCGGAGGGCCCAGCGTGCGGCCTTGGATGCCCGACGGCGTCTGGGACGAGACCAGCAAGTACGGCAATCTGCGGAACTACAAGCCGGCAAAGAATGATGATCGCTATCGCCGCAGTATGTACACAGTCTGGAAGCGAACTGCCGGTCCGCCAACGATGCTGATGTTCGATGCGCCCAACCGTGAAACCTGCACCGTGAAGCGTTCCCGAACCAATACACCGCTGCAGGCCCTTGCCTTGCTCAATGAGACAACCTTCATTGAAGCGGCTCACGGGCTAGCCAAGCGGATGCTGGCGGAGGGCGGAGATCAACCCGCCGACCGGATCGCCTACGGCTTCCAGGTGAGCATGGGTCGTCAGCCGAACCCGCTTGAGCAGCAGACGTTGACGGACGGTTTTTCAGCTGACCTCGCACGCTTCACGCAGCATGCACAAGCCGCTGAACAGCTTGCGACCGCAGGCATTGTCCCTCGTCCTGACGGGGTGCCGCTGGCTGAATATGCCGCCTACACGCTGGCGGCCAATGTGATTCTGAACCTCGATGAATTCATCATGCGGGAGTAGTCCGATGCATCCTCTTCAGCCTCTTCATGTTCAAGATCAGCTCAACCGCCGGGTCTTTCTGGGCGGAGCAGGCGGCGGGCTCGGGTTTGCTGCCCTGGCCTCGCTGTTCCAGCCGGCGTCTGCCAGGGCTGGGACTCCGGCTGCCGTGGCGGGCTTTCCGAATTTTCCTCCGAAGGCCAAACGAATCATCTATCTGTTTCAGTCGGGGGCGCCCTCGCAGATGGATCTGTTCGATCCAAAGCCGCAGATGGAAAAGTACCGGGGTGAGGATCTGCCCGACTCCATCCGCAAGGGCCAGCGGCTGACGACGATGACCAGCGGCCAGAAGAGCTTTCCTGTGGCGCCGTCGATGTTTTCGTTTGCCCAGCATGGGGACAGCGGCATGTGGTTCAGTGAACTCGTGCCAAACATGGCCCGCCATGCCGATCGCTGGTGCATGATCCGTTCGATGCACACGGAACAGATCAACCACGACCCGGCGATCACCTTTTTTCAGACGGGGCATCAGTTGGCCGGCCGGCCGAGCATCGGAGCCTGGCTCGGGTACGGCCTTGGCAGTGAAAATGCGGACCTCCCAGCGTACATCGTGCTGACCAGTTTTGGCTCGGGTCGGCCCGATGACCAGCCGCTTTACGATCGGCTCTGGGGGGCAGGCTTTTTGCCGAACGAGCATCAGGGGGTGCGGTTTCGCAATACCGGTGACCCAGTGCTCTACCTCGCCGACCCACCGGGAGTGAGCCGCGACCTGCGGCGGGCGACGCTCGACCGGATTGCCACTATCAATGCCTCCCGTGGAGCAGCACTTGGCGACCCTGATATTTCGGCCCGCACCAGTCAGTATGAAATGGCCTTTCGGATGCAGGCGAGTGTGCCGGAGATCATTGATTTTTCTGATGAGCCCAAGCATGTACTGGAGTCCTATGGCCCCGACGTACACCGGCATGGCAGTTACGCCTTCAACTGTCTGCTGGCCCGCCGGCTGTCAGAACGTGGCGTGCGATTTGTGCAGTGCTTCCACATGGGCTGGGATCACCACGGCGGGCTGCCGAGGGCGATCAAGGGGCAGGTGAAAGACACCGACCAGGCGACCGGAGCGTTGCTTGACGATCTCGATCAGCGAGGGCTGCTCGATGAGACCTTGATTGTCTGGGGCGGGGAGTTTGGTCGGACGATCTACTCACAGGGGAAATTGACCGAAAACAATTATGGCCGGGACCATCATCCTCGGTGCTTCACCACCTTGATGGCCGGTGCCGGCGTGCAGGGTGGCCTGACCTGGGGGGCAACGGATGACTACTCATACAACATTGTGACGCCTGACCAGAAGGTGCATGTGCACGACCTCAACGCCACGATTCTGCACCTGATGGGCATCGACCATCTGCGGCTGACCTACCCCTACCAAGGCCGCGACTTCCGGCTGACCGACGTGCACGGCGAAGTAGTCCATGGCATTTTGAGTTGATTGCCGTGCTGGATGCACGGCCGCGACCAGCGACCAGCGGTCGCCAAGCAAAATGCGGCAGGACGCAGCAGTTTTGCGTGCAGTCAGCCGTGCAAGGCGAAGTAGTCCATGGCATTTTGAGTTGATTGCCGTGCTGGATGCACGGCCGCGACCAGCGACCAGCGGTCGCCAAGCAAAATGCGGCATGATGCAGCAGTTTTGTGTGAAGTCAGCCGTGCACGGCGAAGTGGTCCATGGCTTATTGAGTTGATTGCCGTGCTGGATGCACGGCTGCGACCAGCGACCAGCGGTCGCCAAGCAAAATGCGGCATGATGCAGCAGTTTTGCGTGAAGTCAGCCGTGCACAGGGAAGTGGTCCAAGGCATTTTGAGTGCAGGCCAAGGACCTAGTGAGCGTTCGGTCAGCCAATCGCCCGTCTGTTTAGGTCAGGAAAATCTCGGACGGGTGGGTCCTGCATAGCAGGGAACGTGTAGTCGTTTTGGCATGCGACACGTCGTGATCCCCGAAAGCGGGTCAGGGTGTGCATGTGCTTGGAATCTGGCACCCTCAAAGAGCTAAAGTTCAAACAGGATGCCTCCGGTGAGAATCCAACCCGAAGGCAAACTCAACGGCGTTCCTGTGATTCCAACGGATATCACCCCGGACAGGCTCGCGTTAGAAAGATCAGTATTCGACAGGTTCGTATAATACAACGTTGCACCTGACAAGATCACACCGGTCAGGTTTGCACTGATTAGGGATGCGTTAGAGAGATCCGCATCTGTTAGGTTCGCGTTGCTTAGGTTCGCATCGGTGAGGTTGGCTTCGTACAGGTCTGTACTGGAGAGGTCAGCGCCGGACAGGTTCGCATCGGTAAGGTTGGCACCTCGACCGATAAGGTAGCCATTGATGAGTTGCCAATTGGTTGGCAGGCCTGATGGTACGCCAGTAATTCCACCAGATAGCACACCGGTCAGGTTCGCATTCGTGAGGTCAGCGCCAGAAAGATTCGCATCGGCTAGGTTCGCATTCCGACCGATCAGGTAGCCGTTTATGAGTCGCCAACCTGGTGGCAGCGAAGGCTCTCCAGTGATTCCACCAGAGCGAACACCTCTCAAGGTCGCATTTGTGAGGTCCGCGTTCGTCAGATCTGCACCGGACAGGTTCGCATTGGCTAGGTTGGCACCCGGGCCAACAAGGTATCCATTGATGAGTTGCCAACCTGCAGGCAGGGCAGACGGTGTTCCAGTAATTCCACCAGACTGAACACCGTAGAGATCCGCATTGGAAAGGTCAGCATCAGCCAGGTTCGCACTGGTTAAGTTAACATACCGACCGATCAGATAGCCGCCGATGAGTTGCCAACCTGTGGGCAGAACAGGCGTTCCCGTAATCGCACCAGATGCTACTCCAGACAGGTTCGCTCCGGACAGGTCCGTGCCGGAAAGGGAAGCACCTGAGAGGTGCGCGTTTGTCAGATTTGCACCGGACAGGTTTGCACCGGACAGGTTCGCACCGGACAGATCTGCACCTGGGAGAAGTGCACCGGTCAGGTTCGCACTGGACACGTCCGCACTAGACAGATCTGCACCTGAGAGAAGCGCACCGGTCAGATTCGCACCGGGACCGATCAGATAGCCGCTGATGAGTTGCCAACCTGCAGGTAGGGCAGACGGTGTTCCAGTAATTCCACCAGAACGGACGCTGGATAGGTTCGCATTGGAAAGGTTCATTCCGGAAAGATTCGCGGCATATAGGTTCGCACCGGGTCCGACCAGATATCCGCCGATGAGTTGCCAATCTGGAGGCAGCGTAGGCTCTCCGATAATTCCACCAGATCGCACGCCTGTCAGGATTGCACTCGTGAGGTCTGCGCCGGTTAGATTCGCCCCGGGTCCGATCAGATAGCCGCTGATGAGTTGCCAACCGGCAGGTAGGGCAGACGGTGTTCCAGTAATTCCACCAGAACGAACACCTGTCAGGATTGCATTCGTGAGGTCCACGTTCGTGAGATCTTCGCCTGTCAGATCTGCACTGGTTAGGTT
>WTHB01000044.1 GCA_011523305.1 Planctomycetaceae bacterium
AGGCCCTTGAAACGGGTGATCGACAGGCCCTTTGCACCAGCTCGACGGACGGCTGCGAGCAATCCACGGAGATCCTCTAGGCCAATCTCATTCTCACCACGTCTGAGGATATAGCGGGGTTCCTCGGTACCGGTGCGGTCTTCCGGAAGCAATGACTCAATCCCAAAGCCGACTGTCTCAAGCTCTTTTAGCCCGGCATTGATGCTCCGCACCTCGTGCAATTCGATGACGATTAGCTGCTCACCTGTAGTGTCCGACTCAGCAGCTCCTCCACCACCTGGCTTGTTCTCGTCAGCCTTCCCGGTTGCAAGTTCACCGCCGGTCTCCTGCTCTTTGCCATCAACAAAGCTCTCCAAGTCCTCCCGATTGGCAAACCAGTGCTCTTCAGTTCCAAAAAAGACGTGGTACAGCGGTAGTTTGCCGCTGGCTTCATCACGGCGGGCAGCATGGTCGCGCAGGCTGATGCCACGGCGTTCCAGTGCCAGCAGGGCATCCTCCAGACCAGCCAGTGTGCGACAGAGTTTTTTCATTTCATCGCCGGCGATTTCACGGCCGTCGCCAGGCAGGAAAACCCCTTCGCCGAGCCCCTGATCGAGGAGTTGGGTCTTCATCTCCTCTTCAGTTTGAACGTAGTAGACCTGCCTTTTGCTTCGCACCCGGAACAGCGGAGGTTGGGCAACATAGACGTGTCCGGCTGCAACCAACTGGTACATCTGCCGATAAAAGAAGGTGAGCAGCAGGGTACGAATATGGGAGCCGTCGACATCAGCGTCGGTCATGATCACAACCTTGTCGTACCGCCGCTTCCCGAGATCAGCCTCCGGCCCAATGCCGGCCCCAATCGCCGAGATCATGCTGCGGACCTCCTCGTTGGCCAGCACCTTGTCTTCTCGACTCTTGTAGGCGTTGATGATCTTGCCTCGCAGTGGCAGGATTGCCTGATACTCACGCAACCGGCCTCCTTCTGCAGACCCACCGGCTGAATCACCCTCAACCAGATACAGCTCACACTTGGCCATATCCTTGCTGGTGCAGTCGCGGAGTTTTCCGGGCAGCCCACCGCCGGAAAGTGCCCCCTTGCGTTCCCGCAGCAAGGCTTTCGCCTTCTGGGCAGCAGTACGGGCTTCCGCGGCCAGCACGCCCTTCTGGGCAATTGCCTTGGCTGTTTTGGGGTGCTCCTCGAGGTACTTCGCCAGAAACTCACCGACAGCTGAGTTGACAATGCTCTCAACCTCGCTGTTCCCAAGTTTGGTCTTGGTCTGCCCCTCGAACTGTGGCTCAGGGACACGCACACTCACCACGGCCGTCAGGCCTTCGCGAATATCGTCACCGGTCGGCGTCAGGTCTTTGTAAATACCCGTCTTCTTTCCATAGGCGTTGATGCTGCGTGTCAGGGCCGAACGAAATCCGGAGACATGGGTGCCCCCTTCGTTGGTCGAAATGTTATTGACGTAGCTGTGCAGGTTTTCAGTGAACTCACCGGTGTATTGCAGGGCGATATCCCAGGTCACACCCTCATTTTCACCGGACAAGAAAATCACATCCTGATGAAGGGCATCGCTTGAACGATTGAGCCACTCAATGAACTCCTCGACACCCCGCTCATAGAAGAATTCTTCGGTTCGGCCACTCCCGCTGTCGGTGAAGATGATCTTCACACCCGAGTTCAGAAACGCGAGTTCCTGAAGCCGGCGGGCAAGAATGTCTCCAGAAAACTTCGTCTGCGGAAAAATCTGCGGGTCGGGCTTGAAAGTAGTCTTCGTCCCAGTGCCAGGCGTGGTGCCCATCTTGCGAACTGGGCCTGTCGGCTCACCCCGCTGATACTCCTGCTGCCAGAGGTGGCCGTCTCGGGACACCTCGACCTCGCACCATTCCGACAAAAAATTCACCACGGTGACGCCAACTCCATGAAGGCCACCCGAGGTCTGATAAGCCCCCTTTTCGAACTTTCCCCCAAACTTCAGGACAGTCATGACGCCCTCTAGCGTCGACACTTCCCGGTCCATCTCCTCTGAGAGTTGGACATGGATATCAGTAGGAATCCCGCGTCCGTCGTCCTCTACCGTGACACTCCCATCGACGTTGATGGTCACCGTCACCCGCTTGGCATAGCCCGCCATGCACTCATCGATTGAGTTATCAACCACCTCATAGACCAGATGATGCAGGCCACGCGAGGTATTGTCACCGATGTACATGCCAAACCGTTCACGAACGTGTTCACGGTCTGAAAGGTGCTTCAGGTCAGTGCTGGTATAGCCAGGCTGGGTGGAGTCATCAGCGGGCGATGAGGCGGATTCGGCCATGGGCAGCTTTCAGCAGAAGAGATGGAGGAAGAACAGGGAAGATTGGTGAATCAGTGACCGGCATCTATCAACAGCCGGCAACGAATATCAGTGATGCCCTCGGCTGGCACCAACTTTTGGATCGCTGCGAGCACATCGTGTTTGTGAAAACCGAACTCCTGCACCAAGGCCGAGTGGCTCACAAAAACCTCGAGGACCCCACGCCGGACCATACCCGGCTGGGAGTTGCCCTGCAGGCTGGCAGGTGCCACCTTGGACCATGCCTGTTGCAGGGCGTCGCTGCCCTGCTGACGGTCGTATCCAGTGCGGGCCATCAGCCGAGTGAGCAGGCTGCCGAGCGGACGGGGATCGGACATGGCACCAGGTCATTGGTGAAGAGAACATCACGGCACCTCCGACTAATCGGCGGCGAGCGGCATGACGCAGTATGCGTAGCCGTCTTCGGTGCGGCAGACACAGGCGCTCTGGCCGTCAGTCAATTCAATGTCGATGCCGGTACCCGGATCAAGCACCCGCAGGAACTCACCGACGAATCGTGGGTCGAGTTTGATTGAGACCGCCTCACCGGTGAATTCAAGTGGCATCTCGACGTGGCTTTGCCCACTCTCCGCCGACTGGCCAGACAGCACGAGTTGCCCCGGCTCGAAACTGAAGTCGACCCCCTTCGACTGCTCGCTGGTCACAATTGCCGCCTGACGCACAGCAGAAAGCAGTGGGCCAGTTACCACCTTTACAGTGACTGCATCAGGTCGCTCTGGAAAGACATCACGCCAACGGGGAAATCGGCCTTCGACCAGACGGGCTGAGATCGTTGTCGGGCCAGTCTGCATCAGGATATCGCTCCCTTGCACAGCCAGCTTCACGGGAGTTTCTGCATCACCAAGGCTGCGTTCAATCAACTGCATGGCCCGGGCTGGCACGATCGGCTGGGTCGCTGGTGGCTCACCCCCTTGGACAGTCGCCGGTCCCTCCATTTTGGCCAGTCGCCGGCCATCCGTGCCGACGGCAATCACCCCCGAATCGGTAAGTTCAATCAGGACACCACCGAGGGCATAGCGGCTCGACTCATTGTCGGTCGCAAAGACCGTCCGCCGAACAAGCTCTCTCACCAGTGGCGTTGCCAACTCAAAGCAGGCATCAGCCGGGAAGGTCGCCACCGAGGGAAACTCGAGTGGATCTTCAGCCGGCAGTCTGAACTGGCTACGAGCCGCCTTCACCACCGTTGCCGTGCCGTCCGACTCGATCTCAAAGCTGGTTCCGGGAGGGCTTTCACGGACGATCGCCATCAGCCGCGCACTTGGCAGCAGCACGCTGCCCGGGGCCGACGTCTCCACGCCCTCGACTTCGGTTCGGATGCCAATCTCGAGATCTGTGGCCGAGAGCACCGCAGTCGGTCCATCTACGTCGAGTTTGACATTGGTAAGAACCGGCTTGGTGGAGCGGGATGGCACAGCAGCAGCTACTGTCTGCAGGGCTGCCAGCAAGGGTTCACGCGTGCAACGCAGATTCATCGGGAACGATCGTCCACGGGGAAACAGTGTTTGAGTTACCTGCTCCGGACGGGGAGGGAAGGCCTGAAAACAAACAGCCCAGCCACCTCTCGGAGATCCGCCAATCTACCCGATTTTTGCCCTTGCCGCAGGCCTTCGATCTGGGAATTTTCCTGGCTCCACGGGCTTCCCCAGCACTTCTTCTATTCCTTACTTTCAAAGAAAAAAACAAAAACAGGAAACAGTAGCAGGAAGAATCAGTATCAGAATTAAGGGGTTGCCCAAAAACGGCCCGAGAAAGTGCGAGGAGGCTTCGCCAGGAGAGACTTCGCATGGCAGAAAACCTATTTTCACCCAGTTTTTTGAGCTTTCAATGACGACCCCAGCCTGCTTGAAGTGGTGGAACCTTTGCTACTTGGAAGTCGAAAACTTGTTGAGAAAGGCGGGATGCTGGCGTTGGAAATGACCTTAACTGCCGGTAATGGGGCTGGTTGGAAAATGAGTGGGGCGTGTATGGCCAGAGTCAGCCAGCGGCAGGACCGTTTCAGCTCCAGCGTCGGTTCCAAGCAGGTTGGCTGACCCTTCGTGCTGTTTGCTGATAGCCCTGGGCGAAATCAACAATCTTTCGACAGGTTGGCTGACTGTTGCCGAAGGCTAGTCAAGATGGCTTTGAGGTCACCGGCAAGGGCCGGGTCAGTCTGGAGCAGTCGGGTGGTGACCCTGAGGCTATGGAGAATTGTCGTATGATCGCGGCCTCCACAGGCGCTGCCAATGGCGTGAGTACTCTTGCCAGTGAGCAGGCGGACGCAGTAAATAGCCAGTCCCCGGGGGCGGACATGGCAGCGGCGTTGAGAGCTCCCCAGAATATCATCTCGGCTGACGCCACAATAGCGAGCGACAGTGCTGATGATGCGACTGATGGAAGGCGGTTGATCTCCCTGGTTGGGAAGGCTTGGGAGGGTTGTGTCGACCCGGTGCAGTGGCAGCATGAGGCCGCCGGTCAGGCGTGATTCCAGCGCAGGATGAAGCGGGAGGCAGGTCGGGTGATCCGGCAGGGTGACCACCAGCAGGGTGGGGGTCTGTAAGATGGCATCAAGCAACTGGCAGAGGAGCAATTGATGCTCCTCACGACCGGCCGCCTGATCGATTCGGTTGATCAGGATGATGCCTGGACCGACGGTTTTTTGCGATGGTTTTCGCTGGTTTCTGGTGTGAGTGGTTGCTGGGGAAGATCCGAACAAGAGCAGCTTCCGCAGTGGATCGAGCGACCCGTTCGTTCGGCAGCGGGACAGTTCCTTGGCTAGCTGTCGACCGTCACAACGAGTCAGCTGCCAAGCCGCATCATTCGTTTTCACTTGGCTGGTGGCTGGCGGGTCCTGGACCAATTGGGAGATCTCCAGCAGCCAGTCGGCCCGCCGTCGGGGTGTACCTCCAGTGGCAACGAAAAGTCTGCCGGGTTGCTCACCGATTGTTCTGGTCGTGCCAGCGGTGACAACCTGGCTGATGCCGAGCTCAATGGCAGCTTTGGAAAGATCCGCAATCACCGGAGGATCTGAAACGTCGCGGCCATCGCTGTGGGTCAAGGGCATGACACTTCCGCAGGAGGCACTTTGCGGTGCTGATGGGGTGGGCGAACCGTGCCGCCGTTCACTCGGGCCTGTTCGCAGTCGCCCAACCGTTGACGGCAGCCTATGCGATGGCTGGCCGACCCGCAAATTGCCCGCCAATCGTAGGCTGATTCAGCCGGCTGGCTGGGATGACTGGAGAAGTTGGCCGATCCGAGCGATCGCTTCGTCGATGTCATCGACGGTGGTGGAACGACCGAAGCTGAAGCGGACTGCCCCCTGTACGAGCTTGCGATCGAGTCCCATTGCAGTGAGAGCCGGAGCCGGTTCACTTGAACCGCTGGCACAGGCAGTACCGGTGGCTATCGCAAGGCCCGTCAGATCGGCGGCCATTACGAAAGCCTGCCGGTCCATGCCGGGAAAGGCGACCGTGGTGATGTGGGGACTTCGGGGACCGGCCGCGGCGATCACAACGGGCTCAATACCGGCGCTGCGTCCGCAGGATGCGAGCTGCAGTTCAAACCGCCGCCGGAGGGTCTCCAGCCGAGTTGCTTCGGCCTGTTGCCGGCCAACCGCCAGCGAGACCGCCAACTGGCACCCTACCGCGAGTGGCACGGGTTCAGTTCCTCCACGCAGCTGAAACTGCTGGGCACCATGGAGCAGCGGTTTCAGATTGAGACCCGGCCGAAGGAGCAGACAGCCGATACCCCGCGGTCCACCAAACTTGTGTGGTGCGAAGCAGAGGGTGGTCACCCCGAGGCTATCAA
>WTHB01000064.1 GCA_011523305.1 Planctomycetaceae bacterium
ACATGGAGTTTGTCGCTGGGCCTGCCGAACAGCCAGGCTCACCCACCGATCCAGAACCAGTGGTGACGGACCCGGTTGTGACTGAACCGGTGACAGAAGATCCCACGCTAACTGATCCAGCCCCGAGCGATCCGGTCGTGTCTGATCCCGACCCGGTGGAATCCGAGCCGACTGACCCGGTTGCACCGGCTGACCCGTCGGCCCTGCCGATTGCCAGCCACGACAAGGTGCTGGCCGCCTACTTCCCGGAGTGGGGCATTTACGGTCGTGACTATCACCTGGCCGATGTGCCGGCGGACCAGCTCACACACCTGATCTATGCCTTTGCTGATCTCACGATCGATGGTGAGATGACGCTGTTTGACTCGTATGCGGCCACGGAAAAGCGGTTCGGTGCCGAGGAGAGCGTCACAGGCGAGGCTGACCTGTGGTACTACCCGCCAGAGGATCCTCGCAGCGAGCAGACCGTCTGGGGTAATTTCAACCAGTTGGCCCTGCTGAAGGAGCAGTATCCGCACCTGACGGTCAGCATCGCGGTTGGCGGCTGGACGCTGTCAGATCACTTCAGCACGGTCACCTCAACCCAGGCCGGCCGGGATACCTTCTCCGATTCGATTGTCGAGTTCCTCACGACTTATCAGGTTTTTGATGGGATCGACTTTGACTGGGAATATCCAGGCGGCGGCGGCGAGGCGGGCAACTCGGTCAGCCCTGATGACGGAGCCAACTATGCCCTGCTGTTGGCCGACGTGCGGGCGAAACTCGACGATCTCGGCAGCGAGCTTGGCCGAACCTACGAGATCTCGGTTGCCTCACCGGCCGGGCTCGACAAGGTTGCGAACTTCAATCTTGCCGGCTTGGCCCCGTCGGTCGACTTCTTCAATGTGATGACCTACGACTTCCACGGCACCTGGGAAGACACCACCGGCCATCAGGCTGCCTTCACGGGCGACCCGAACGGCTACGACATCGAGACGGCGGTCTACGCCTATCTCGATGCGGGGGTGGCTCCTGAGCAGATCGTGCTGGGGGCGCCGCTCTACACGCGGGCCTGGAGTGGTGTGGCCGATGGTGGCGACGGGGGCTACGACGAAGCTGCCAGTGGGGCTGCCCCAGGGACGTTTGAAGCCGGCAACTACGACTACAAGGATCTGCTCAGCCAGATCGACGCCGGAGCCGGCTGGGAGCTTTACTGGGATGACAACGCCCAGGCGAGCTATCTCTACAACGCTGACCTCGACATCTTCAGTTCATTCGAGACCACCACCTCGATTGCCCTGAAGGCAGAGTGGGCAGACGCGATGGGGCTGGGTGGCATGATGTTCTGGGATCTGTCGAACGATGCCACAGACTCACCCGACAGCCTGATTTCTGCTGCCTTCCGGTCGATGGTGCTGGAGGAGGATCTGGCCGACATTCAGGCTGACTCCAGCCTGCCCGACCCGATCGTCATCGGGGGTGACGGCGAGATCGGCCCGCTGCCGCTGGGGGGCTGAGGGTGACTGCCGGATGAGGGTGGGCGTCCAGGGTCGAGGCCGGCTCTGGACGCCCGCCGCAGGCGGGCCTGACCGGCTTTTTTTGTAAGGCTGCTAGCGGGGGGTACATTACAGGAGTGATGGCCAAGCCTCCCCCCGACAACCAGTGGTTTATCGAGCAGGTAGAGCAGCAGCAGTCTGCGCTCAAGGGCTTCATCCGGATGCTCGGCGTCCGCCCCGAGTCAGTTGATGACCTCGCCCAAGAAACCTTCGTCATCGCCTACAAAAAGCTGGCGATGTTTGAGCAGGGCACCAACTTTGGGGCCTGGCTTCGGACCATCGCCCGAAACCTCGTCCGCAATGAGATTCGCCGGCGGAGTCGCCGCCGGGTCCTGGCTACGGAGGTGGCTGAGTTTTTGCTCGACCGCGCGGACGAGAAGGCGACCCATCCGGCCGCCCAGGTGGAGCAGGCCGAGCAGCACCAGCAGCGGGTGGACGCCCTGCGGGCCTGCCTGCGGAAGCTCCCTAAGCGGAGCCGTCGAATCGTGAAGCAGCGGTACTTCGAGCAGCTCTCGCTTGGCGTGATCGCCGGCTACGAAAACACCAACGCCAACAACATCAGTCAGATCCTGTTTCGGCTTCGCTCCTCGCTCTTCAGCTGCATGAAGGAGCGGCTGGGGGATGCCAGTACCTAGCCGGAACCACCCCACGGTTTTTTCGACTGTTCCCCAACACTCCGCTCGCTTTCAACTTTACAAACCAGTCCGATGCGTCACGATCCTCACACTCCTGCTTCTGCTCACAACGCCGACCCGGTTGGGGTTGAGCCGCAGATGCTCGATCAGGCGATCGGACGGATTGTGGACGGTGAGCCGCTGCCCGGGGATGCCACGCTGGTTGCCGACATGCTGTCTCGCGACGCTGCCGTCGTTGAGCGGCTGGAGCAGCATCTTGTCATCGATGCCTTGTTGCGAGACGAGGTGGGGTATGACGATGCGGCGTTCGTCGATGCGGTCCGGGTGATGATTGAGGCCGAAGCCACCCGCCCGGCGTTTGTGGGCCGGGTCCGGCAGGCGATCTTTGGTGGAACTGATGTCCCGGCTGGTTCGGCAGGATCTGTTCCCGCGCGGTGGAGCGGGCTTTCGCTCTCCGTCATGCTGGCCTGTTCGCTGCTGGTGCTGAGTTTGCTTGCCAACGGCATCTGGAAGGCGGCAGCCATCGGGGAACCGGTGCTGGTTGAAGTGGCAGCAGTCGAGGGTACGTCAGCCTATGCGGTTGGTGACCGGCTCGATCTGCGCACGCTGGTCCTTCCTGATGGTGAGGTTGATCTGCTGCTGCGGTCGGGAGTACGGCTTGAGTGTCAGGCACCCTTGATGGCCCGCTTTGAGCATCCGATGCGACTGCACCTCTCTCGGGGGCGAATCGATATCGACGTGGGGGAGAACGGCAGCGGCTTTACCGTTGTCACCCCGGCTGGTGAAGTGGTGGACCTCGGCACTCGATTCTCGGTGAATGCCTCTGCTGATGGCGAGGTGCGGGTAGCGGTCTTTTCGGGGCAGGTGGAACTCCGGCACAAGCAGGCCGGGGCAGTCAACCTGTTTGATGGTGAGGCGGTGAGGCTGACGAAATCGCAGGCTCCGCGTCGGCTTCAGAGCGTCGAGATTCGCACCCGCAATCCTGGCGACCGTAAGGCGGTGGTGATCACGAACGTCAGTGACAATGTTGAGTCACCGAAACACCGCCGCTTTTATGGGCTCGTGCCCTGTGGCATGCGGGACGGCGTGCAGGCCTTTCGGGACCGTCGAGAGGTCACCTGGCGAAGCGAACCGGGTGATGTCTTTCCGGAGGACCTTGTTGGCGCCGATCTTGTCCAGACCTTTCAGGCAGAGCGATTCCGGCAGGACTTTGAGCTGCAGTTTGGGATCTCGCAGCCAAGTCGGATCTACATTTTCTATGACGCCCGCTACAGCCCGCCCGACTGGCTGGCCCGAGACTTTGTGAACACCGGTCGCCGGATTCTTTCGACGGGATGGTCGACGGCGCCGGTGACACGCGGGCTGCAGCCCGACGCCTGGGGGGCGCTCGCAATTCCACATGATGTCTGGTGTCGCGATCTTGTGCGACCAACAGCGGTGACGTTGGGTCCGGCGGTGCTGCCCGATCGTGACCGCAACGCAACCTCCCAGTTTGAGTCGCTGGTGCCCTCGATGTACGGCATTGCGGTGCAGCCGATTACGCCTGCGGCAAACAACATCGGCACCAGCCAGCCGCGGACGCCGCAGGTCAAGGCGATTCCGGCGGCAACCCGCCGCTAGACGCCGTTCTTGCGGAACCGGGTGCAGGTGCCGTGGCTGCGGACTATCGCTCGTGCGTCAAAGCGGCAGCCACTAGTGTTCGATCGAGCGGCCACGTCATGCGATGGCCAGTCAGTGACGCGGCATAGATCGCAGTGTTCATCTCGGTCAGGGTCAGCCCGGCGAACATGCCGGTCTCGGGCTCGCGGTCGGTTTCAATGGCGTCAATCAGGTCAGCCACCGCCAGGCGGCCCCAACTGGCCCGCTCGGCCGACCGGTCGACGCCCACTTCCGAAAGCGTCTCGTTCAGACCTTCGGGTCCAATCGGTGTCCACGGATAGGGACGGTTCATGCGCCAGGCGGGTGCAGCTCGGAAATAGGCCTGCGGTATATGATCTGGCCGGATGTGAATCTCGCCTTTGGTGCCGAGCAGGGTGATCCCGAAGTTCGGCTGCTTGAAGCCCGCCTCCCGGACGCTGGCAAAATAGCCGGTGCAGCCATCTGCCAATCCAAACGTGGCGGTGATGGCATCACCCGCGATCGGTGGTAGGCCTTCGGGACCGGGGGCCAGGTCATTGGCGGTGATCGACTGTCCAGCAGTTGTGACCGTGGCGGTACACCACTGCGGTTCACCACCAAAGTTCGCCATCAGATCAAGTACATGCGGCCCCAGTACCCAGAGGTCTTCACCACCACCGCGAGTGTCTTCTTTGCCACGGGCCCGCAACTCAAGTAGCTGGCCAATCTTTCCGTCGGCAATCAGACCGTTGACTGCGGCGATGGTCGGGCAGTGCCGGTTGACGAGGGCGAGGCCGAGCTTGGTGTCGGCCTTGGTGCAGGCGGCCACTATTGCATCGGCCTCGGCCAGTGTCCGCACGAAGGGCTTTTCCATGAAGATGCCACGGGCACCGGCGGCGACGGCAGCCAGAGCCATTTCGGCGTGCCGGTCGATCTGCCGTGGGCAGATGGCGATGATGTCAGCCCTGGTGGCGGTGAGCATGCTCTGCCAATTGAGAAAACCGCTGCTGGCCGGCAGACCGTGTCGGCTGAGCGTTTCGGCGAGGCCGGTCTCGGTGTCGTCGGCCGCCGCCACTACCTGGCAGCCCGGCAGGTCGATGAACAGCCGATCAATGTCATGGCCCCAGCCGCCTGCAGCACTGCTGCCAATAACGGCGACCCGCATCTGCTCGCTCATGAGGGGAATCCTTTGCCTGGTCTGTCTTGAAACGCCAAAAGGGGGCGTCGAGAGGGGACGTCAAGAACTGTCTGATGGCGTATGATCCTACACAGTTTTCGGGTATGGCCCTGCAGCCATGCCACCGCACGAAAAACCTGGTGTTTGTGTGACCTGCAACCATTCCCATCATCACGGCCACGGGCATGCCCATGGCATGACGCCCGATCGGTTTGACCGGGCGATGGTGATTGGTGTGGGCCTGAATGCAGCATTTGTCGCCGTGGAGTTGGGGTTTGGTTTTTTCAGCGGCTCATTGGCTCTGATTGCCGATGCCGGCCACAACGCCAGCGATGTGGTGGGGCTGCTACTTGCTTGGGGGGCCAGCGTGTTGGCTCGTCGGCCACCATCGCAGCGGTTCACCTTTGGGCTGCGGCGGGCCACGATCTACGCCGCGTTCGCCAACGCCGTACTGCTGTTGGCCGCCTGTGGGGCGATTTTCTGGGAGGCGGTCCGCCGCTTCAGTGAACCTGCCCCGGTGATGGGGCTGACCATGGTGGTGGTGGCGGCGATTGGCGTGGTGATCAACACCGCGACGGCCCTCCTGTTCATGCGAGGCAGTCAGAGTGACGCCAACATCCGCGGGGCGTTTCTGCACATGGCGGCAGATGCGGCGGTGTCGGTCGGTGTGGTGGTAGCTGGGGGTGCCATCATGATGACGGGCCTAGCCTGGATCGACCCGGTGGTCAGCATTGTGATCATGGCGGTGATCGTCTGGGGCACCTGGGATTTATTCACTGAGAGTATCGGGCTGGCGATGGACGCGGTGCCGCGGCGGATTGATGTGGAGAAACTGACGTCATCCCTTGCTGGGATAGCCGGCGTGAGCGAGGTGCATGACCTGCACGTCTGGAGCACCAGCACGTCAGAGGTCATCCTGACGGCCCACCTAGTGGTGCCTGCCGGTGACGCCCAGGCAGCCCTGGCAGAGGCCCGCACGCTACTGGCTGAGCAATTCACCATCCACCACGTGACGCTGCAGATCGAAGCCGAGCAGGCGGCCGACACCTGCCCACAGCGGTCGGACAGCACGCTCTGAGCCACC
>WTHB01000112.1 GCA_011523305.1 Planctomycetaceae bacterium
CCGCAACGGCGTCGCTTAATGCCGCCGCCGCCTCATGCCTTGCCCCCCTGCTGGCTACCCCAACGGCCTACGCCGCAACCATCCATAACTGCGGTGGCGTTCGAGTGATCGATTGCGGCGTTGCCACCACCGGCTCGAATGACCTCGGTCTGCTCATGGCTCAGGCTGCCCTCGGCGACCGCGGCACACCGCGGCTGCTGGCTCCCGGTGCAGCATCCCGTCTGCAAGACCACTGGCCCACCTGCCCCTGGCCGGTGGTTGACGTCTCTTCGGAAGATCCCGTGGCTGCCTGCCTGGCCGCCCAATACGCCGGCTGGAAAGTTGACGCCAACGGCTTCTTTGCCATGGCAAGCGGGCCGATGCGGGCAGCTATTGGTCGCGAAGATCTGTACGACACGATTGGCCGCCGCGAGCAGCCCGAATCGGTGGTTGGCCTGCTCGAGGCAGCATCGCTGCCGCCAGCCGCAGTCTGTGCCGAGTTGGCGGCTCAGGCTGGCGTGTTCCCCTCGGGCGTGTTGCTGCTGATTGCTCCCACCGCCAGCCCAGCCGGCACCCTCCAGGTTGTTGCCCGCGCCCTTGAGACCGCCCTGCATCAACTCTTCGAGCAGCGGTTTGATCTTGAGCGAATCGTGCGGGGCAACGCCGCAGCCCCCTTGCCTCCGGTCGGCCCGGATGATCTGACCGCCATTGGCCGCACCAACGACGCCATTCTCTACGGGGGCGTGGTCCGGCTGGAGGTTCGCGGCGATGACGCCAGCCTTGAGGTGATCGGGCCTCGGATTGTCAGCAGTCATTCCCCCGCCCACGGCCGGCCCTTCATCGATCTGTTCCGTGCCGCAGGCGGTGACTTCTACGCCCTCGACCCCAGCCTCTTTGCACCGGCAGTGGTTGAGCTGACCAATCTCGACACGGGCCGCTCCCATCGCTGGGGGCATCTTGAACCAGCGGTTGTCGCCTCCTCATTTGGTGTCGACTGACCACCATGGCCGCCACCCCATCCATCGCCATTCTTGGCACCCCCGGCAGTTGGCATGCCGAGGCCCTCTGCCGTTGCTGTCGGCAAACGGGCCTGACCGGCACGGTCGTCACCTGGCCCGAACTGGCTGCCACCGTCGGGAACGGCCCACCGCAGTTCCAGCCCCATGCAGTTGCCACCGCGACGGCGGTGGTGGTTCGGGGCATGCCCACCGGCTCCCTTGAACAGGTGATCACACGGATGGACATTCTCGGGCAGTTAGCGGCAACGGGTCATCGGGTGCTCAATCGGCCGGCGGCTCTTGAAACCGCGATCGATAAATACCTCACCTCGGCACGCCTGCATGCGGCCGGCCTGCCCGTCCCGCGAACCACCGTCATTCAGTCCGCCACTGCGCTTCGGCAGTTCACCGAAGCCTGCGGGGGAACTGCGATCGTCAAACCGCTGTTCGGTTCCAACGGCAAGAGGATCACCTTGTTTTCTGCGGAGACAACGCTTCTCCCCGAGCCTCTCTTTGTCAGTGGTATTGCGCTCGCCCAAGAACCGATCGACAATGAGGGCTGGGATGTCCGGATCCTGCTGGTAGGCGACGCGGTCTACGCCATGAAGCGGGTCGCCCCGGCGGGTGACTGGCGTACCAACATAGCCCTCGGTGGCCAGCCTGAACCTTTCACACCTCCGGCCGACTGGATTGCCTTGGCTCGGCAGGCAGCAGCGGCCGTTGATACAGAACTTGCCGGTGTCGACCTTCTGCCGGCTCGGGACGGCTCCGTCTGGCTGCTTGAGGTCAATGCCGTTCCCGGCTGGCGAGCGCTCCAGACCGTCACGCCACACGACATTGCAGCGGCCGTCATTGAATTGGCCGTCGCTGGGGCTGGCTGACCATCCGGACGCTGGGTTTGCATCGGCTCAGTCAAACAGCAGAGGCTGTTCCTGGGCCGCCGGCCGGGACCGCCGGGGGCGACCGGCAGGCTGACTGCCACCGGCTTCGTACACAAGCAGGAGATCGCGGGCCCGCTCAATGACCGCCGCCGGCACACCTGCCAGGCGGGCAACATGCACCCCCCAACTCTTGTCGGCGGCACCAGCGGCCACCTGGTGCAGGAAAATCAGTTGTCCCTCGTGCTGCTCCACGAGCACCTGCACATTGGCGACCCCGGGCAACCGCTCCAACGCTGCCAACTGAAGATAGTGCGTGGCAAACAGCGTGCGGCACCCCGTCTCTCCGTAGAGATGCTCCACGACCGCCTGGGCGAGCGCAAGGCCATCAAACGTACTGGTTCCCCGGCCAACCTCATCAAGGATCACCAGACTCCGAGGCGTGGCCCGATTGAGAATCCGAGCCGTCTGGGCCATTTCGACCAGAAATGTACTGGCCCCACTGGCTAGGTCATCGCCCGCACCGATCCGGGCAAAGAGCCGATCGACCAGGCCAATGCGGGCGGCGCGGGCCGGCACAAATGCTCCAGCCTGTGCCAGCACCGTCAGCAAGGCCGCCTGACGGATAAAGGTGCTCTTCCCACCCATGTTCGGTCCAGTCACCAACACGATTGCCGGCACGCCACGACTCGCGGTCTGCCCACCACCAGCCAAGGCCAGATCGTTGGGCACCAGGCTGCCAGCCGGCAGCAACTGCTCAAGCACCGGGTGCCGCCCCTGGTCAATGGCCAGCGTCGGGGCGTCAATGATCTCGGGCCGCACCCAGCGTCGCGACCGGGCCACGTCAGCAAAGGTCAGCAGGACATCGAGGGCAGCCACCTGCTCGGCAACGCAGTCAAGTCGATCACGATGACTGGCGACCCCTGCCCGCAGGTCGTCCAGCAACGCAATCTCCCGGCGGACAGCTTCTTCTTCCGCCCCCAGAACCTGCCGCTGTCGCTCGTCCAGTTCTGGCGTGGTGTAGCGTTCCGCGTTCTTGATGGTTTGCTTGCGGACATACTCTGGAGGCACCTTGTCGGCATGCCCCCGGCCCACCTCGAGAAAGAAGCCAAACACACGGTTGAAGCCGACCTTCAACGATGCAATGCCGGTCCGCTCGCTCTCGCGGGCTTGATACTCGGCAATCCAGGCTTTCCCGCCCGTGGCCAATTCCGTCAGTTCGTCATAGCGGGCATCAAAGCCGGGCCGTATGAACCCACCCTCCCGGGCGAACGTCGGGCAGCCATCCCGCAGGGTGGCGGTGATGCGGCCCGCCAGGTCATCGCAGGGGTCAAGTTCCTCTGCGAGTGTCGCCAGCAGAGCCGACCCATTGGGAGCATCAGCAGCCGTCAGGCCGGCCGCCTCGCGAAGCACCCCAAGCAGGTCAGGGAGCACCGCCGTTGCCTGACCGATGCGTTCCAGGTCCCGCGGCCCGGCCCGGCCCGAGATCACCCGGCCAGTCAGGCGTTCAATGTCGCCAATGCCCTGCAGCAACGCAGCCATCCGCTCGGCCACGGGAGCATGGGCAACGAGGATCGCCACCGCATCGAGCCGGCCATCGATGGCTGCCTTGTCTACCAGGGGCGCGGTCAGCCAGTCGATCAGCAGCCGGCTGCCCATGGCGGAGCGGGTCGCGTGAAACACCCCTGCCAGCGAGCCGTCCCGACGCCGCCCCTGGGCACCTGCAGTTCGGACGAGTTCGAGGCTGCGGCGGGTCGCCTCGTCGATTTCCATCCGCAGGCCAGGCCGCCAGGCAGCCAACGTCTTAATGCGGTCGATCGCGGCTGGCTCATTCTCTTCGAGATAGGCAACGATGCCACCTGCCGCAGTGATCGCCAGCGTTTCCGCCGGCAGGTCAAAGCCCAACCCCTCAAACCGAACCCCACCGAGTGCGGCGGCGGTTTTCGTTGCCGCCGTGTCATCCTCAAACCACCAGTCAGGCCGTGCGGTGATCGCCATTTCAACGCCCGCCTCGGCGAGCGTCCGAGCCACAAGGTCGCGGTCTCGCTCACTGCAGACGATTTCCGCTGCATCCAGCCGCAGCAGGTGATCGGCCAGATCGTCGTGATCCCGCACGGCAGCGGTGAAGCGGCCGGCTGCGACGTCGATCCAGGCAATGCCTACGGCGATGCCACCCTCGGCGGCCGAGTCACCTCCGCGCTGCCGCTCGGCCCGGGGCACCACCGCCACCAGAAAATTGGGCCGACCAGGATCGAGCAGCGATTCATCCGCAGCGATGCCGGGCGTGACGATGCGGGTCACCTCCCGTCGCAGCAGCCCCTTGGTGGTTTTGGGGTCATCGATCTGCTCGCAGATGGCGACCCGCTCGCCGGCGGATACTAGTTTTGCCAGCTGCGGATCGAGCTGATGGTGCGGAAAGCCGGCCATCGGCACCGCGTCCGGCCCCTTGTCGCGGCTGGTCAGGGTGAGGTCGAGCAGATCAGCTGCCCGTCGGGCGTCGTCCCCGAAGAGCTCGTAGAAATCCCCCATCCGGAACAGCACCAGGGCTCCGGGGCAGCGAGCTTTGGCCGCTTCGAACTGTTGCATCATGGGGGACGCCATGGCTGGAATGTAGCAGCCTTTGACCGAACCGCGACCACCGCGTACAACCTTTTGAAGCGAACGCCGATGAGGGGCCCCTGCGATGGAGGCCTGCGAATCTGGTCAGGGCTTAACCGCAGCAGCCATAAACAGTCGTCTCTTTGTGCGGTGGGCCTCTCATCGGCGTCCGCTCTTCGGCAGCATTTCGATGCTGCCGGTGGCGTGGCGGCCGGTTCCCGGTGCTCTGCCCGGCAGGTCCGTCCTGCCAACCACCTGAATTCCCCCAGCCTGAATCCCCAGACATGCCCATGGCTGACCCGGCCGCCTATCAGGTCGTCGCCCGCCGCTACCGGCCGCAGCGATTCGCTGATCTCGTCGGCCAGGAGCATGTCGCTCGGAGCCTGGCCGGGGCGATCGAGTCAGGCCGGATCGGGCATGCCTACCTCTTCACCGGGGCTCGCGGGGTCGGCAAGACGAGTGCCGCCCGGATTTACGCCAAAGCTCTGGAATGTGGAAGCCGGCAGGAGGGTGAACCCTGTAACACATGCGATCGTTGCCAGGCAATCGCTAGCGGCCAGGACGTCGACGTCATCGAAGTCGATGCCGCCAGCAACCGTGGCATCGATGAAATCCGCCAACTCCGGCAGAACGTCTCAGTGCGACCTGCAGGCGGGCACTACAAGACCTACATCATCGATGAGGTCCACATGCTCACTCGGGAAGCCTTCAATGCGCTGCTGAAGACACTGGAAGAGCCGCCCGGCCACGTCAAATTCGTGCTCTGCACAACCGAACCCGAAAAGTTGCCGATCACCATTCTTTCCCGGTGCCAGCGGCTCGATTTTCAATCAGTCGATGCCGCCGCCATCAGCCGGCGACTCGCGCAAATTGTGGAAGCCGAAGGGGTTGAGGCCAGCCCTGCTGCGCTCGGTATGATTGCCCGACGGGCGGCTGGCAGCATGCGGGACAGCCAGTCCTTGTTGGAACAACTGCTTGGCCTTGCGGCGGGTGGAGCCACCACGATCGATGTCGACGCCGTCCAAGCAGTGATTGGGATCGGCAGTGAAGAAAAAATCGGGCGGCTGCTCCAGGCCATCATTGCCCGTGACGCGAAGACAGCGCTCGGTGCCCTTGATGATGCGTTGGCCGGCGGTGCCGATGCCGGCGGTGTCCTCGAACAATTGTTGGCCGCCCTCCGCGACTGTCTGGTCGCCAGTGTTGGCTGCGGCCCCGAAGCCCTCATCGCTGGCGACGGCCATGGCGTCGACCTGGCCGAAATGGGCCGGGCTACCGGGACCGAAACCCTGCTGGCGATGTTGCAGATCATCGACCAGGCGCTGGCCCGCATGCGGCAGAGCACCCACGCCACAGTCCTGGCTGAAATGGCAGTGGTCCGGCTGGCTGGCCTGGATGATCTCGACAGCCTGACCGAGATCATCGACCGCATCGCTGCCGGCAGCTCGACGCCAGCCACCAGCGCGGCCGGAGCAGTCGAAAAAAAAAAGGCCCTCCCGGCAGCCCCCGCCGCAGTAGCCGCTGAACCATCCCGGCCCGCATCTGCCTCCCCCGCGGTCACTGCCCGGTCTACACC
>WTHB01000093.1 GCA_011523305.1 Planctomycetaceae bacterium
GGCGTCGGCCGCGTTCTGTGGCGGCTCGTCCGTGGCATTTCTCTCGTTGGGGCACCGGCGACTCCAGGTGCTGCTGTCATTCACTGGCGGCATCCTGCTGGGCGTCGGCATGCTTCAGCTGATTCCACACGCTTATCTGGAACTGGATCGTCGGCTCGACACCACCATGGGCTGGGTGCTGGGCGGCTTCTTTGTCATGTTCCTGCTGGAACGAGCCTTCCACGGCCACGCCCACCACACGGCTGATGGCGGCGATGAGTCCACCTCGTGCCTGCATGATGCCGCAGCGCACGACGAACTGCACGGCCATGCCCCCCACCCCGCCCACCACAATCGGCCGACGAGCCGCTGGGGCTGGGGCGGCGCGTTCATCGGCCTCGGGCTTCACAGCCTAGCTGACGGTGCTGCCCTCGCCGCAGCAGTCAATGCAGACACCGCCCACGGCGCCGGCTGGCTCGCCGGGCTGGCTGCCTTTCTGGCAATCCTGCTGCACAAGCCGTTCGATGCCGGCATCATCGCCACCCTGATGCTCGGCGCTGGCTGGTCGCAACGGAGTCGGGTCATGGTCAATCTGGCCTACGCCGCAGCGGTTCCCCTCGGCGCGGCGTTGTTCCTGCTGAGCCTCGACCTGCTCGGCCACCAGCAGCAAGCCGTGACCGGTGCCGCCCTAGCCCTGACCGCTGGAGCCTTCCTCTGCATCGCTGCTGCCGACCTCCTGCCTGAGGTGCAGTTCCACAGCCACGACCGCGTCCTGCTCTCCGTCGCGTTGGCCCTCGGCATTACCCTGGCCTGGGGCATCACCGTCTTGGAACGCTACTCACATCCCCACGGACGCCCAGTAGCAACCGACACGATGCCCCGCTCGACAAGCCCCTAAGCACGTGGAATCACCCCGTGACCTCGGCTGCCTCGGACTGGCCCTCAACCTCCAGACCGCGGCTTCGGCGGACCTCGCGCACCGCGACAAGCACCGCCTCGATCACCTGCTGCTGCTGCATGATCCGGGCCCGCTGCACTCCGAAACAGACAGCGATGAACGCCGGCAGCCCCAGGCCGCCGAGCAGGTGCGGTGTCACCCAGTCAGCACTCCCCTGCCGCCCAGCTGCCGGGTCAGCTGCCCCACCAAGGGCGACGATGGCCACCACACTGAGCATGCCGAGCAGTGCAAAGGGAAACGAACGACGCTTGATCTGCTTGCTCTGGGCAACGAACGTATTCGCCAGTCCGTAGGTTTCCACAACTTCTCGGCACCAGCGATCCGTGCCAATGAAGTAGGTCACCGACATGCTGTTGACCAGCACGACCACCAACGCTGCCAGTACTCCTGACAGACGGTGGACCGTTCCCCAACGGAGAATCGCCTGGTCAGTCTGCCCATGAAGATCACCCAACCACAGGCCGAGGCCTGCCGTCGCTAGCATCAGCACCACCGCAAACGTGGCTACCCACCGAAATAACTTTTCCATAACGTCTTCCGAGACACTTTCCTGTTCGATGAAAACAGATTGCGTGCATTGAGCAGTTCCACGCTGCCGTTGCCTTAACTTTAGAATAGTCAGGCAATCGGGTGCGCGACACCAGTGGCCCGTTCTGCCCGCTGTGGGCTGGCCTTTCGCAACGCTGGCCGTCTCTTACGGCCGCAGAGGAATGGTCCGGGTGACGACCGCCTCCGTGGTGTCGACCAGCCCCTCTGCGTTGGGCCGATAGACAAAGGCCGCCGAATCGACCGGCTCGTTGAGCCGCACGTCGTAGAGTTCAAGCACCGCAAATGCCTCGGGCACCGCGGTCTCGGAAACGGGCCGCTGCCCCGACACCGCGCGCCATTCCACCCGGAAGGGGAATAACTGCCGACTCCCGATGACCAGTTCGACCGACCAGGGCATGCCCTGCGGGAGTTGCCAGGGCAGAATCCCCGCCGGCGACTTCGCGGCCTCAGCCTGCTCCGGTAGCAGCAGCGAAAGCATCGCCGGAATCCACCGTCCCTCCACCCGCCAGACCGGCAGGTTCTCCAACGTCGCCGCCTCGGCGGACGAAAACTGAAACCACTGGCGGGTCTGCGCTAAGGACCGCTGGATGCCACCGAGATACGGCGTGATCACTCCGTCCGGAATCGGCCCGAACTCCTCCAGCTTGTCGCGAACCCGAGCGATGTCGGCCCGCTCCAGTCGGGGTGGATCATCCGCATTGCGTTGAAACTTCCAGAACGACAGGCCGTCGGACAATTCCAGCAGTTCAAACGTCGCATCCTCGGCCGTCGTCACCGTTTCCAGCCGGAACCGCTGATCCTCCCCCCTGCCCTGCTGCAAGTACCGCCCTGTCCCCACCAGCACCCGCTGCCCAACTCGGGTCCGCTGTCGAACTCGGGCAGAGATCGAGTCGGCCTGTGCCAGTTCCGCCAGCATCGCAGCCACGATCCGTTCGGGCTGCCCCGTCGCCTGCACGCCCTCACCTCCCGCAGACTGCCCAGCCGCCGCGGGCCGCCGGTAGACGCTACTGCCGGCCGCCACCTGCTGGGCATCAGCAGACTGCGTAAGTCCACCACCAAACAGGCCCAGGCAGACCAGCGCGTCCAGGACACACCGCCAGCCGGGCCCCAGCCGCAAAGGGCCGGGTGCTGGCGGCGGCACCGATTCGGGGGAGTCTGCCGGTTTTTCCAAAGATTTCGATCCGGAAAAGACGAAGGATACGAAAGCGGTGGCCGTGCCGTTGCCACGCAGCGACGGCACTCCGCTGACGGTGAGTCTACGTCATACCAATCTGATCAGCCCACGCCGATCACAACCGAATTCGCAGCCGAACGATCTCCGCTCACACCACACCCGGTTCCCCCGTTAGCCCCTTGGAGGCTTTGAACGTGAAACTCTCCCGCCACGTCCGCCACTTTGTTGGTCTGTCACTGGCTACGACGCTTGCCGGCTGCCACATTCCGGCGAACTCACCCCTGTCCGGGCTCTCCGACCTCCGCCCAGTCGCGCAACCGCACACCAATGTTCTGCCGCCACCCGAAATGCTTTCGCACCCTGGCCCGGGAGTGGACGGCCCCGGCCCCGGCATCATCGCCCCGGTCGGGTACGAGCAGATGCTGCCCGGTGGACCGGGCGGGATGCCACCCGATGCAGTTGGCGGCATGGCCGTCCCCGGGCAGCCCATGTCGCAGGTCGGCTTCATCGGCCCCGATGGCATGCAGGTTCGCTGGGACGTCAGCACCGCCGGTGGCTTTGATTCGACACCGCTGGTAGCCCCCGGCCGCTATGACTTCCCGCAAGGCGGGATCTATCGACTCAAACTGACGAACATTCCCGGACGTGAAGGAGCCGAACTCTATCCGACCCTCGAGGTGGCACCGACGACTCCACGAACCGCAGCGTTCATCGCCCACAACACGGTTCCGGTCCAGCTCACGGACGAAGACCTCGACCAGGTCATGACGGGCAACTTCGTCACCAAGGTGGTCTATCTTCCTGACCCCGACTATCAGGAACTGGCTGTGGCGGGTGTCGAAACCCTCGTCAGCACCCGGCTCGATCCCGGTGTTGACCCCGTGGTTGAGGCCGACCGGCGGGGCTCGATCCTGGCGATTATCCGTATCGGCAACAAAGACCTTGAGTCGGCGGTTGCCGGCAACGCAGTCCCCGCCAACGGCATGGTCCAGACTGCAGGCGGCATGCCACTGGGAATGCCCTGTGGCAGTGACGGTCGCCAGTTGCCCCCAGCCTTTGTCGCCGGCATAACCGCCCCCAACTACGGCATGCCGATCACCGGCACGCCGATCGGTCTGCCCGGGCCGCCGCATGTGCCACTCGGCGTTCCGGCTGGCCTGCAGAAGCACACGATTACCAACCACACCCGCACGAGCATTCCCGGCCCCACCAAGCAGTTGAAGCTGCATGTTCAGCAGGCCCCAGGTTTGAGTTACCCCAAGCCCGCCACCAAGGCGTATGTCGCCGAACGGACTGACGTGCCCCACATCCAGCTGCGACAGCCTCGTGAGGACCGGACTCGCTGGGTTGACAATGGCGGGCCCGACCCCGATGCCGAAGCAGCCGCAGCAATCATCTGCCGCGACTGCCCGCCCGAGCCACCCGCCTTCTAGGCCGCGGCTTGAGCCACCCTGCGGCGGCACCCCGCCGCCCCCCCTGAAGTTTCCCCTCACGCGTCACGATGCACAGACACGACACCTCCATCCGGACAGGGTCCGCGCTGCGGAACCTCGGCGGCATGCCGGTAATGGCCCTAGTGGCACTCGGACTCGCGACGGCTTCGGCCGCTGCACCCCGAGCCACCGCAGGACCAACCATTGCCGAGACGACAGAACCGGGAGCGATTGGCACCGACCGCCGACCGCAGTTCGGTCCCCGTCCGGATGAGGTATCGTCGGCCCACCAGCCTGTGGAACTGAGTGGGCCGGAGGGGCTGGAACTTTCGATTGAAACTGACGCTGGCTGGTCCGCCCCCCAGCCCCTGCCCGTGCGGGTGGGCCTGCTGCCCGGGCGGCCCTATCGGCTGAAACTCACCAGCCTGCCGGGTCAGCCCGCCGCGGTTCTCTACCCATCCTTGCGGGTGCTGGCACCACTGGCTGCGCCGGCAGGACAGCGATGGCGATTCCCAATCGAAATGGTGATCGATCGGGACGACCTTAACGAAGCCACCGCGGGCAACCATGTCCAGCGGGTGGTCTATCTCTCGCACGAGCCCGAAGCCGTCGACGTCGTGGCCAGCCGCTGGTTTGACGTCCGGCCAGGTGATGATCCCATCGACGTTGCCCAAACGCTGGGTGCCCCGGTCGCCGAGTTGCGAATTGGCAACCGGCTGCCGCTCCTCCCATCAGGAATGCTGCCATGAGCGGCCGCAGCCCCCTGCCCTGCTGCCGACTCGGTATCGTCCTGCTGTTCGCCGGGATCGTGACCGCTCACCCCGAGACGAGCAGAGCCGCCCCCCCTGCCCCGCTGCCCTCTTCGGAGGCCTGCCAGCCAGCCGCGGTGCCGGTTCTCCTGCCCACCTTTCCGCATCCACCTGCCGTCGTCCCGCCCCCGCTCTGTGATGGCGGTGACTTCAATGCCCCGGCCCGTCCGGAGGGCCGCTTCGGCATCGTCGGTCTCACGGCGGGCGACACCGTCGCCCGCTACCGCGCAGACAATGGCCCACCAGTCTCAGCTACGGCTGCCGCCAACGCCTCCCGTATCGCCGTCTCCAATCAGACCTGCGTGTACACGCCACGGTTCGGCGCCGTGCGGCAGGTGACCCGGCTCCACCAAGAGACAGCCCCGGTCGGCCCCGGTGGACTCACCACCGACATCGGCCTGGCAAGCGACACAGTGCTGCAACCAGTCGACCGGACCGCCCAGTCGGTTACCCTGCAATCAGCACGACGTTCCCACAGTGGTCTGGCAATCGAAGACCGCGCTGGTCCACTCGGGGTTGCTGCGGCCGACCTGCCCAACGAGTCGTTCGGACAGGCTCACCCAGCCGAAGGGATTGGTGAGTCACAGGCGGAACTCGCCCGGCATGATCAGCAATTGGCCCAGACCGTCGGCTTCGACGTTCCAGTCGCCTGGACCCGCCTGACCTCGGCCAATGCGGTGATCAATGACCAGGTGGCTGACGTCGTCTCCACCGGACAGGGCACGGCCACCCTTCGGGTCGAATCACCGGGACGGGCCGAACTGACCATCTGCAAGCGGGCCGGCAGCGATGCGATCCGGGTCGGCGAGGAACTCGACTTCACCATCGCGTTTCTCAACTCCGGCGATGTCCCCCTAGTTGATGTCGTGCTGGTCGACACGCTGCCTGATCGGCTGCAACTGATTGAGGATTCTCCCGCCGCGAATCTCCCCGCCACCATCTCGGTCTCGACCGCTGACGACGGCTGCCAAGTGATCGCCTGGCAG
>WTHB01000109.1 GCA_011523305.1 Planctomycetaceae bacterium
TCCTGCCCCGACCGGCCGGCTGTCTCAATCGACTCAAGCCACGCCGGCAGTCCGGTGCTCTGGTTGAGCACTGCCTCCGCCGCTCCGCGCAACGCCTGCACTATCAGGGCATCCATGTCGGCAGCGGCAAGGTAGTCAAGCGGACCGCTGCTGGCAGGATCACCCGAAAGCGACACAAACTGCATCTGCCCTGCGGATGCAGCCGCTGCATCATGCGGCACCACAAAGACCGCCTCTGCCGCAACTCCAGTCTCCTGGGCGAAGGTCGCCAGCCAACCCGGTACCACTGCCTGCTGCCGTGGCCAATCAACCATGTTCACAACCACGATCAACGGCTTCCCGGTCGCTGCGGCGGCTCGAAAGAACTCGCGGACAACCGCATCATTGTATTTCTGCTCGGTCAGGACTGCGACAATCACATCGCTGATCTCTCGAATCAACTCTGCCCGCTGCCAGTTCTCGGTCAGGGTGCCGTCGATGTCCGGCGTGTCGAGCAGAATGATGCGATCGGATGCAGTGGCTACCGAGGCTGCCGGCCGTTCCCGCCAGATCAACAGGTTGCTTGGGTCATCAGCGAGGGCATCGTCTTCAGCCTGCCACTGCACCGGCACAAACCCTGGGAAGAGTTTGGTCAACTCCAGTCGCTCTGCCAGACCAGCCGGTAGGCAGGCAACCGGATGCCGTGTCCGCGCAGCCTCGGGAACCGACCGGCTGACTTCAGCACCGAGCAACGCGTTGGTCAGCAGACTCTTACCCGTGTTGGTTCCTCCGCAGATGGCCACCACCAGCAACAGCTCCCGGTCAACCTGCGGCAGGAGTTTGCCAAACAGCGGACCATGCCAGGCTGTCTTCTCTCCGCTGACGAGCCCTAGTGATTCCGCCAGCGGTGACAGCTGCGTGACGAGCTGACCGGTAGAAACCAGATCGTCAGCCCAGCACGAAAAGCCGGCTGATGCGTGACCGCCTGACGTGTGATTCGAAGGATCTGCTGCGGATGACATGGTGCGCGAGGGGCCAGCGAGGTGATGGGCCTGCCTCCGCGACAAAGGCCCGGGGTCGATTGTCCTAGGCGACCGGGACCTCTACAATCTAGGCTAAATTGAATTCTCCAGCCGCAGGAGACCTGACACGCCTTCTGACGTTGCTCCCTGCTCGTCCAATTTCCACCACCTCCGCACACAACTGACGATGCTTGAACGCCGCCCGCTCTTTCCCGGGGTCATCGAAATGAACCACCAGGCTGGCTGGCGGATTGGCTGCAGTGTCTATCTGGTCTACGACGGCAACGATTGGGTGCTTATCGACATCGGCTACGAAGACAATGTCGAGGAAATCATCGAGCTCATCCGACAGCTCGACTTTCCCCTGTCGCAGTGCCGGGGCCTGATCGCCACCCATGCCGATGTCGACCACATTCAGGGGCTCGCCAAGGCAAAGTCTATTCTCAAGGCACCTGTGCTGGCTCACCCGAAGGCTGTCGATGCGCTGGAGAAGGGTGACCGCATCAAGACCTTTGCCGAAATTGCCGCCCAGAATCTGCACCTCGACATGCCGGTCGTGACCGTTGAAAAACCAATCGTCAATGGCGAGACTATTGCCGTCGGCAGCCGCAGCCTCGAAGTCTGGCACACCCCCGGTCACACCGACAGCCAGCTTGCCTTCCGGCTGGATGACCTGCTGCTCTCCGGTGACAACATCTACCGCGATGGATCAGTCGGCGCAATTGATGCCCACCATGGCAGTGACATCCCGGCATTCATCCAGTCGTTGCAACGGATCGCTGCAAGTGATATCGAATGGCTGCTGCCCAGCCACGGCCCGGTCTTTCGCAAGGATGATCAACTGCTGGCCGCAACAATTGAGCGACTGGAGAGCTATCTCACCCTAGCGGACTTCGGCACCTGTGCCCCGCACTGGCCGCTGATGGACGAATGGGACAAGGAACTGGCCGAAGGCCGGCATCCGTCCGATCGACCGCAACCCACCTAATTCCACGGGCTGGCGAACCCTGCCGGTTTTTCCGTGAAGATCGGTCCTGCCGGCTGCCGATACTTCTTCCTGATGTCGGGAAAAACCGGATTGGGGGTTTTTCCGGGCAAACCTTCCAGGGGGACTCTCGATGACACGGCACTTGTATGCCTGCGCGGCGATCACCGCCGCCTTGCTCTGTTTTGCGGCACCTGCCCAGGCGCAGCCACCCGTGGGTGGCCAGCAGGCCTTCGGCCAGCAGTGGGCCAACACCTACAACGCCCACGATTGGAACCGGCTCTATCACTATCCGTATGTCTGGTACCCGCAGAACTTCTACGCCGACGGGTACATGAAGAGCGCGAACGACCTCTACCATCGCTATCCGCAAGAGATGCGTGTGCCGGTCTACAACCGCGACTGGCAGAATTACTATCCGAAGTCACGGCGGTACTACCAAGGCCATCATTTCCACCTCGACGTGTTTTAGTTTCACGCCAGCAGGGCCATCCATGGCCCCTGCTGGCTTGCGTCTGGACGGAACGCGCAAGGGTTCCGGCCAAACGATGCCCTCGCTTCCTGCTCAGTCGCGGCACCAATCGCCGCCAACCGATACGGACAGGACCTCTACCGCCGCCTGCGTTTTTTCCGCGGCCGTGGTTCCCCATATGCCCAACCAGGCAATTCGATCTGCTCATTTTTCTTGAGCACTTCAATGGTCTCATCTGAGACCAGTTCCCACTGCAAATTCCGCAAGTAAAGCCTGCCCTGATGGGAGACGAGCGCCTGGGCCGCCTCGGGCGAAAGTTCAGTGACACCACTGAGAATCAGGTCGCCCTTGTGCGTCGCCAGCGGTGTCGCCGTCTCAAGTGGGAGGGTTGTCAGCCCATCGAGAAACACCGCGCCTTGGGTGTGATTCGCGAGCGCCGCGGCCACCTCAGGTGAAAGTGTTTTCAGGCCACGAAGAAACAATATCCCCTGCCCATGCCCGCCTAGAACCTGAGCCACCTCGGGAGAGACCGAGGTGAGGCCATCGAGGAGCAGGTTTGTTCTGCAATCGATCAGCGTCTCCGCTTGAGCAACAGTCAACACGCTCAGTTTGCTCGTGTCACCAAAAGGGTCGTAGTTACACGCCAATCCAGTGGCCAGCATCATTCCAGCGAGAATTCCAAGCCAGGCCCTGTCGGATGATCCAGCACCCCAGAGACTCACTGGCAACTGCCCACAGCAGGAGCGTCTCGTCGACGCGTGTTGGCTTCCATTGAATCTCATTCTGACGTCACCGCGAAATCAAACACATGCCGTTCCGCGTCAACGACTGCAAAGAGCAAACTATGAGGACCGTTGTATCGCTCAGCCACCACACTCAGCAGCGGTGGCTTCAGAGGCATCGGAAGATGCTTCTCACTCGACCTGCTCGGAGCAGCTTCGCCTACCTGCAGCGGAACTCCCGTGGCCTCGAGGAATTCGTTCTGAGCGGTGTCGGCCAACATCTCTTCCTGTGAGGGGAGAAATGCCTGGTCAATCACCTCTTTCCGGATCATGACTCGATGCCAGCCAAAAATCGCGCCGGCAATAGTTTTGGTGTACGCGAGCGTATACCGACCATTCGCATCAGTCTGCCCGGCTGACGCCCGTCCATTGCTCGGCACGAATGTAATGGTCGCTCCCGCCAAGGGCTTCCCGTCGAGCAACACACTGCCGGTGACATCCACCACCTCTGGATACTGAACACTGCTCCCCATGCAGCCGACAACTGCCAAAACGACGACAGTGGCTCCCACCAGGCTCCCTCGCGTCAACCGCATGGCCAAACTCCTCTGCTATCTGTGGACCGCATGAACTCGCGATGGAACCAACTTGTCTTCCAGGTATCCACCCCCTCATGCAGTAAACCACCCCGGCTAGAAATCATCGCCCAGGGAATCACCGTCACTTCGATTGCACAAATCAGCGAAGGTCGCATCACTGATCGTTTCCATAACAAAACGTACTGCCCCATCACAAAGCACAAACTGCGCCCCTCCAGCATGCTGACTGCTCCAAGAATCAGCATCGGTTACGCCGTAAGGATTGCCACAGTTGGTCACCGGCCAGCAATCTGGGGTGTTGGTCGGCTGGGAAGGGCTGTAGTCATTGATCTGCAGATTGCTGTTGGCTTCATCGAAAATAGTGACGAAGTTGTAGTGGAACGGCTCGGTGTGCCAACCCGCCCCATGTGACCCAATCCAGATACTGGCTTCGTGGCTCCCGTGCTGAGTGCTCTCATAGTCACGCTCACCAACGAGCAGCGTATTGGCGGTGCCGTCGATGATCTTCGCGAACTCAAGTGGTGCTCTTGGAAACAGGACTCCGGTGTAGTAACTCGCAGCCGCCGCCTTGTTCTCTGGCGAGTCGTCATGAGCACAATGCGAGTTCGGTGGATCCGGATGAAACGAATTCTTGATCGGCTTCGTGCCGGCATTTCCAACATAGTTTGAGGTCCCGGCTGACGTACCAGCCCCAACCCAGCGCGAACGCTGCTCGTTGATTTCCGGTGCAACATCAGACGGACAAAAGTATCCGGGTACTCGTACCCGGCCTGTCTCCTTATTATCATTCCACACACGTGACTCACCAACCCGAAGACTGTCCGCTAAGGCCTGTTCTTCACAGAACGGGAGAATGAAGGCTCCCCATGCCCAGCCACCATGTTTCCCCATATCGGGAACTGATGTGCTCCCTGCAGGACTTGACCCACCGCAGAGCACACCTGGTGGAAGATGCTCGAAAGCGCTGTTGTAGGTGTGCATCGCCACTCCGATCTGCTTCAGATTATTGGAGCACGACATGCGACGAGCAGATTCACGAGTCTGTTGCACTGCTGGCAGGAGCAGCGCCACGAGAACACCTATGATGGCAATCACGACCAGTAACTCAATCAGGGTAAACCCTGAACAATGTTCTGCTTTTTTATTGCTGAACATCAGATGAATTCCTCCCAAAGACACAGGCGAAGCCTCGAACCACACTTTCGATTTCTGCCGCTACTGAACCCCTCTTGTCAAACTATCGTTTACGAAAGGCTCGTTGTCGAGCAACAGCAGTGGCCACCTTTGACGCCAAGGGCTCATTCTGAGGGTATCGGCACGGTTTCCTGCCATTGCAGCCAATCGGCTGTGGGTGGGAGCGGACAGTTCACCGTTACCGGAGCGGCATGGTCCGGATCGAGGAACGTGATTGCCGCGGCGTGCAGGCCGATTGGGCTGGTTCGCTCAACAGGCTGACCAACCTCGCCGCCGTAAAGCCCATCGCCAACAATCGGTAGTCCGCGGGCGGCTGCCTGCACGCGGAGCTGATGCATCCGACCCGTCTGCGGCCGCAACTCCAACAGCATTCGGTCGGCCAGGCCCGCGAGCACTCGTCCGGTGGTGATCGCCACTTGGGCTGCCGGATCGTCCGGGGCCACTTCTGCTCGCGGTACGTTGGGAACCTTGCGAAGCTTGTCCTGCCAGGTGAACGTATCGCTCTGTGCAAGGCCCACCGCTGAGTCCGCCGTGACGATCGCCAGGTAGACCTTCTCAATCTGCCGTCGCTCGAATTGCCGAGACAGTTGGCGAGCCGCTCGGGGCGTTCCCGCCAGGAGCAGCACGCCGGAGACCGACCGATCAAGTCGGTGCGGCACCCCTAGGAACCCGCCTGGGTGACGGTGCTGCCCCGCGGCCACGGCAGTCTGAAAGGCTGCACCGAACAACTGCTGCCGGAGAAGCGACTCAACCGATTCGATGCCGGCAGGAGCCTGGGTCGGCAGCCCCGCCGGCTTGGCAACGGCGAGCACACCCCCACGTTCGTAGAGTCGCTCAAGGATCACGCCGGCGACTCCTGGCTGCGGAAGATCGGGACGAACCGCGGCTGGCCTTCCACTCCGCTGCGACCGGCAGCATACGTGAGCTAATCTGCTTCTCAGCAACATACCGTTGCCAGAAGCCAGGCACGGTCTCAGCCAGAATCTCTGCAACGGCAACTCGCTCCGCCGGGGTGGGCCGCGGCCACGGCTGCCCGCCCTCACGCAGGTCGACCTGATCAAGCAACAGTTCCCGCAGCCGCCGGCCAACAGCCACCTGAGCCAGTTCCGGCAACGCTGCGAAGGTTTCGCCGTAGATCAGGAAACTACACGGATACGTAAAGAGGTATCGGGTGCCGTCAAAATCACGAAGGGACCGTCCCTGCCGATCGCGCGGCCCACGCTGCTGAAAACCATGCCGGTAGGGGCTGTCACTCGACAGCGGCGCCGCCAGCGGTGGCTCATCCGCAAAAAGCAGATACCGCATGAACGCCTCGACAACTCGGTGAAAGCGTTCCTCAACCGCCGCCCGGGTGACGGCTTGCGCTGCATCTGGCACCTGACCATCACCCGCACCTCGCTCCATATCGCGTGCGGCAGCCGCCAGCCGCGTGAGGTGATTGTGCATCTGCGTCTCATGGGCCAAGACCATCAGCGCAAAGATGTCGCTGGTCTGCCGGAGGTAGGCCTCGGGCATGATCGCCGCTGGAAGGTGCCGCTGGTTGGCTCCCTGCTCGCAATCGACCCAGTCGATTCTTTCTGGATCATGGCAGACGACATTACCAAGATGCCGGGCTGCCCCGTGTTCACCGGTGACGGCATTCTGATGGCAGTCAGTACACCGCGTTTTGTTCTCCACCAACACCGGCGACACCTGAGCAAAATCGACAGCCGTCTGGTTGGAGTCAGTCTGGTTGGAGTCAGGCAGGGTATAGAACCGTGCGCCCTCTTCGCCATCGGCAACGGCAAACTCGATCGTTGGGCTATCACGCACCCAGGCGACATAGCAGTCGTCATTGAAGTAGATCGCACGGGGCCGCTCGGGGCTGATCTGATGCTGCTGAAAGCTCGTCTTCGAAAAGACCAGAGTCTGTGAGTCGGGGGAGATCTCAAGCTGCTCCAGCATCGCCGGCAGATAGCCCCAGCGGTCACCGGCAGCAAGATGTTCACCAGCCGTGAGTTTCTGCCGCAGCCGTTCAATTCGATTGACTGGGTGGGCCTCGCCTGCATCAGCAGCTGGCCACGCCCATGACAACCCACCAACGAGGACCTGGCATGCCCAGCAACGAATGGAGCTACATCGAACAGAAAGTCGAGGCATGGCACCGACAAGCACCACAGAGAAATAGGCGACGCTCAGTCCAGCGGCGCGACCTGTACGTTGCGGATCCAGACCGGATGGCCGTGGTACTGAAAGCCGATGTGCCCCTGTCGGGGCAGGTCTTTCAGTGCCGTTTTGAATTTGTTCTTGGTCCCGTCAGGGTTCAGCCGGGCAGTTGCCCAGTCGTCGATCGAGAGATCGAGCACTTCATGCCCATTGAGCACCACGTGCATGTGCGGCCCCTCGCACCGGAGCGTCAGGCTGTTCCACTCTCCATCAGGCTTGCCAGCAGCAACAGCCGGCTCTTTCGCGTCATAGAGTGAACCGACCACGTGCTTGCCTGAGTACAGCTCGGGTGAAGCAATCTGCACCTCGAAGCCCCCCTGCACCGGATTCTTCGGGTTGGTACGAAAGAACAGACCGCTGTTGCACTTCTCCGAGGTCTTGTATTCGACCGACACCTCAAAGTCACCAAAGACCTCCTTCGACCAGATGATGCCCCCCGGCTTTTCCGAAGGGCTGAGCACACCCTCAGCAATCACCCACTGGTCATTGAGTTGCATGCCGTCGGCCAGCAGATCAATTGTTTCAGCGGCCGTTGCGTCACCGGCGGCAACCAGCACGCCCCAGCCAAAGGCCACCAGCCAACAAAGGGTTCCTGTCTTCATTGTCTGTCTTTCTTCTTCGAGAGGGTCCCGCATGCAGCCAGCAGACAACGCCGGCCATTCACTCAGCCGGCCATTGCCGTCTGGAGGTTTTGATCAATCGCCGCCAAAAACTCTTCGGTATTGAGGTAGGCCTGGTCTTTACCGACCAAGAGGGCTAGGTCTTTGGTCATCTTGCCCTGCTCGACCGTCTCGATACAGACCCGCTCAAGGGTCTCGGCAAACTGCGTCACCGCTGGCGTGTTGTCGAGTTTGCCACGATGGGCCAGCCCTCGCGTCCAGGCAAAGATCGAAGCAATCGGGTTGGTGCTGGTCGGCTTGCCCTGCTGATGCTGGCGATAGTGCCGAGTCACGGTGCCATGGGCCGCCTCCGCCTCCACCGTCTTGCCGTCCGGAGTCATCAGCACGCTGGTCATCAGACCGAGTGAGCCGAAGCCCTGGGCCACGATGTCACTCTGCACATCGCCGTCGTAGTTCTTACAGGCCCAGACATATCCCCCTTCCCACTTCATCGCACAGGCAACCATGTCATCGATCAGCCGATGCTCATAGGTAATGCCCTTCGCTGCGAACTCCTCCTTGAATTCAGCATCGAAGACCTCCTGGAAGAGATCCTTGAAGCGGCCGTCGTACGCCTTGAGGATGGTGTTCTTCGTGGAGAGGTAGACCGGGTAGTTGCGGGCCAAGCCATATCGAAAACTCGCACGGGCAAAGTCCCGGATGGAATCGTCGCGGTTGTACATCGCCAGCGCGACTCCACTGGAGGGAAAGTCATAGACCTCCATCTCCATCGGCGCTGACCCATCGGCCGGAGCATAGGTCAGCGTCAGCGTTCCTGGACCGGGAATTTTCAGATCGGTTGCCCGGTACTGATCACCAAAGGCATGTCGACCAACCACAATCGGCTTGGTCCAGCCCGGCACCAGCCGCGGAATGTTTCCGATGATAATGGGCTCACGGAAGATCACGCCGCCGAGGATGTTACGGATCGTGCCGTTCGGGCTTCGCCACATCTTCTTGAGGCCAAACTCCTCCACCCGAGCCTCATCTGGCGTGATGGTGGCACATTTCACGCCAACGCCGCACTCCTTGATCGCATTGGCAGCATCGACCGTAATCTGGTCGTCGGTCGCGTCCCGGCTCTGCACCGACAGATCGAAATAACGAAGTTCGACATCCAGGTAAGGCAGAATCAGTTTCTGCTTGATGAATTCCCAGATGATCCGGGTCATTTCATCACCGTCGAGTTCGACGACCGGGCCGCCCACCTTGATCTTCGCTGCCATCGGGAACCATCTCCTTCACTGGGGAACTACGAAACGCGTTGCCAGAGAATAGGTCGTTTCACAGGCCTTCCGCAAGCGGCCGAAGTGAATCACTCCGCAGCCGTCACCAGCTGCACCAGAATGGACGTCGCCTGATCGAGCTGCTGAAGATCAATCCATTCATCCACCGTATGCGCCTGAGCAATTGAGCCTGGACCGAAGACCACGCACGGCATGCCGGTTGCCGCATAGACGCAGGCATTGGTGCCGTAGCGGGCTGCCTGCGGCCGAGCCGTCACGCCAACAGCAGCCGCAGCACGAGCAAGCCGCTTAGCGGCTGCCGCCGCGGCCGCCCCCTCGCCCGACAGCCCCCCACTCTCCAGAAACGGTTGCTCATGAATGAGTTCTTCTCCGGGGCAGGCTGCTGCAATCCGGTCGATCACTTCCTGACGGGCTGCTGCTGGATCTTCTCCCGGCACCAGCCGTCGATCGATCTCCAGTACGACCCGGTCTGGCACCAGATTGACCCCGGTGCCGCCGTGGACCGTGCCAATACTCAGGGTCGGCGGACCACACGGATGCTTCGGGTGGCGGGTTAGCAATTCGGTTGCCAACGCTTCCACTGCCAAGGCCGCCCGGGCGGCAGGATAGATCGCATTCTTTCCTTCTTCCGGATGCGAACTGTGGCAGGCACGGCCCCCGGCAATCACCCGCCAGCGGACGGCGCCCTTGTGCTGCGTCACCAGGTCGAGGCTGGTCGGCTCCGCCACGACCGCCAGCGTCGGGCCACCTGCAGCAAGGTCTGCCTCAAGCAACCCACAGACAGCCCGATCGTCTGCGGTCGATTCGCCACGAAGCAGTCGGGCAAACGCCAGCGCGCCGGAAAAGCCGAACTCTTCATTCACGCTGGCGACGAAGAGCACCGTCATCTGCCGGTCAGCAACTGCCTGGAGCCGCTCCAGGGCAGCCACCATCGCAGCCATGCCCCCCTTCACATCGCAGGAGCCTCGCCCCCACAGCCGACCATCACGAATCAGCGGAGTGAATGGTTCAATCGTCATGCCATCAACCGGAACGGTATCCTGGTGGACATCCCAGAGCATGACGGGGGCGGCAGTGCGGGTGGCCGGCAGCAGGGCGATCACGTTGTCACGGCCCGGCGCCACTGGCTGCCGAACCGCCGCAATCCCCGCCGCAGCCAGCCTGCGGAGGAGGTAATCGGTGACACGACCCTCGAGATACTCGGGCCCGGAAAGGCTGCGACCCATCGGGTTGACGCTGGGACGCCGCACCAGATCGGCAAGAATTGCGGTCGGATCGGCCATAGTCGTCACGGTAGCAGGTAGCGGGCTCGCGGGCGGAAAAAAACGGGAAACAACGTCCTCGTCGGCTCGGCTTCCAGACGGTATAACTACCCACTGGATTGGCGGTGCCCAGCACCGCTTTTTTTCCAGCTGACTTTGTGACGATTTTCACGAAGTCGGTTGACGCCGCTGTTTTGCTCGTTTTTCGTCCAATCCTGCCCCACCCACTCCACGTCGCCTCCCACCTCGCTCATGGACGCCATCCTTCCGGTTCTGCTGTTTGTTGCCATCGCGGCGGTGGTTTCGGTCAGCCTCGTCATTCTGCCGCTCGTCGTTGCCCCACGACGACGGGGTGCCGTCAAGGAAATGCCCTACGAAAGCGGCATGGACCCGATCCACGACACCCGCCGCCGGTTTGATGTCCGCTTCCATCTGGTGGCCATCACGTTTCTGGTGTTCGATGTGGAACTCCTCTTTCTCTACCCGTGGGCCGTCGCCAGCCGATCGGCAGCCGGCATCGACGCTGCTGTGGCAGACGGGCTGATTGCAAGCCGCGAGCTTGCCTACTTCGGCGGGCTGGCGTTCATCCTGCTGGTGGTTGTCGGATTTGCCTATGACTGGCGGAAGGGAGTATTTCGATGGCGTTGACACAGCCTGTGGCACAGCCGGGGTCTCCCAGCCTGGAACTGCCTGAAAATGTCGTAGTCAGTCGACTTGATGAATTGGCCAACTGGTGCCGCAAGAACAGCCTCTGGCCGATGCCTTTTGCCACCGCCTGCTGTGGCATCGAACTGATGGCCACCGGTGCAGCCAAGCACGACCTTGCCCGCTTCGGTGCCGAGGTCTTCCGCTTCAGCCCTCGGCAGTGCGACCTGATGATCGTCGCCGGCCGGGTGGTGATGAAAATGCTGCCGGTCCTGCAGCGGATTTGGCAGCAGATGCACGAGCCGAAATGGTGCATTTCGATGGGCGCCTGTGCCAGCACGGGGGGTGTCTTCGACACCTACGCGGTTGTGCAGGGAATTGACCGGTTTATTCCAGTCGATATGTACGTGCCCGGCTGTCCTCCCCGTCCAGAGCAACTGATTCAGGCCATCATCGATCTCCAGGACAAGATTCAGCGGGAAGGCACGATCACTGGCCGGGAATTCAACACCCGGCAGCGACAGCTGCGGAAGCGGGCGTTGGTCGAACTTCCCCTGCCTCTATCTATTGATGCGGCTCGCAACCCGAATCTCCAGCGTGCGTTGGCCGGGGCGGCCCGCCCACAGGACTAGCTCCTTCACCCGCCAGGTGCACCCCTCTCAGCGACCACCATGACACACGCCTCTGACACTTCGAGCAACGCCGCTGCCGACGCCCCGCCAATCAGCCCGCACGTGGCGGCGGTTGAGCAGGCCTGCGGACCGCTTGAGCACTCGGTCTATCGCGGGCAGCAGCGGATGGTCGTCCCGGCAGAAAAGTCGTTTGAGACGCTCGCCTTGCTGAAAGACCGTGGCTTTGACCTGCTGATTGATGTCAGCTGCGTTGACTACCTCGAGTACCGCGGGGCCACGCATCGCTACGGTCTGATCTACCTGCTGGCCAGCACCACCACGAACGAGCGGCTGACCGTGCGGGCCTTCGTTGACGATCCTGAACCCACGGTCGCCAGTGTTGTGCCGCTCTGGCAGGCAGCCAATTGGTTGGAGCGGGAAGTCTGGGACATGTTCGGAATTCATTTTACCGGCCACCCTGATCTGCGGCGGCTGGTCATGCCTGAGGCCTTTACCGCCCATCCCCTTCGCAAAGACTATCCCCTTCAGGGTCGTGGTGAACGCCACAACTTTCCGGTCATCACCCGCGACCACAGCTGATCCTCCCCCCTCCTGCCAACCGGTTTCACGATGTCCATCGCCCCTGCCGAACAAGAGACTCGCCCGGAAACACGGAGTGAGGACTACCTCTGGACGCTCAACTTCGGCCCCCAGCACCCGGCCACCCACACAACCCTGCGGCTTGTCCTCAAGCTTGAAGGCGAACGGGTGGTCGATGCTGACCCCGAGATGGGCTACCTCCACTCTGGCTTTGAAAAAATCGGTGAGCACCTCACCTTCAACCAGTACGTGACGGTCACCGACCGGATGAACTACATCTCGCCAATGGCCAACAATGTGGCCTGGCATCATGCGGTTGAGACACTGCTGGGAATCGAACTGACGCCCCGCGGAAGCTACATCCGCACCATCATTGCCGAACTGGCCCGGATCAGCGACCACCTGCTCTGCAACGGTGCTGTCGGCCTCGACACGGGAGCGTTCACCTTCTTTCTCTACGGCTTCTATCAGCGGGAAGTGATCTACGACATCTTCGAGACGCTGTGCGGCGCCCGGTTCACCAACAGCTACACCCGGGTCGGTGGCGTCTCCCAGGACTTCACCCCGCTGGTGATCGAGAAGATCCGCAGTTTCCTCAAGACCTTCCCCAAGACGCTCGACGACATGGAGCGACTACTCAACCGCAACCGCATCTTCGTTGACCGCACCAAGGGCGTGGGACTGCTCACCAAAGAAGAGGCCATCAACCGGGGTGCGACTGGCCCCGTCGCCCGAGCCAGCGGTGTCACCCGTGACCTGCGTCGTGATGAGCCATACCTCGCCTATGCCGACCTCGACTTCCAGGTCTGCTGTGCCTCTGCCGGCGACTGCTACGCCCGCTACCTCGTGCGGATGCAGGAGATGCGGGAAAGTCTGAAAATTGTTGAACAGGCACTGGAGAACCTGCCCGAGGGCCCAGTCAATGTCGGCATCGACCAGCGAACAAGCCTGCCGATGAAGCAGCAGGTCTACTCGACAATCGAAGGCACGATCTCGCACTTTGAATTGGCAATGAGCAATCGTGGCTTCGACGTGCCCAGCGAAGAGACCTATGCCGCCATTGAGGCCCCCAACGGCGAACTCGGCTTCTATATCGTCGGTGATGGAGACGAACGGGCCTACCGGGCCCGTTGCCGTCCGCCTTCGGTGCTGCACTTTGCCATGTTCCCGCATCTGATTCGCGGCCACACGCTCTCAGACGTCGTGGCTGTGCTCGGCAGTCTCAACATCATCGCCGCGGAGCTCGACCGATGATCGCAAATCGCAAAGTCCTCACTGACGACATGGTTGCCCGGATCGAGGCGCTCGCGCCGCGCTACCCGACCAAGCAGGCCCTTACCTTGCCGGCATTGCACATCGTCCACGATGAACTGCGGCATGTACCGCTCGACGCTGTCGTGGAGATCGCCCGCCTGCTCGACCTGGCCCCAGCCGAGGTGCAGGACACCCTAACCTTCTATCAGTTCTTCCATCAGGAAAAGCCGCACGGCAAAGTCCGGGCATTCGTCTGCCGGTCGATCTCGTGCGCCCTGCGGGGCGGCGAGCAGGTGCTTGACCATCTCTGTGAGAAGGCGGGCATCAAGCCGGGGGAAACTACCGGCGATGGGGCCCTGACTGTCGAACCGGCTGAATGCCTCGGTGCCTGTGACTTCGCCCCCTGCATGCTGGCCGGCGACGACCTGCACAAAGACCTGACCCCTGAGAAGGCCGAGGCGTTTCTCGATTCCGTTCGCGGGAGGACCTCATGACCGATACTGGCAGCTTCCAGCCCGTTCTGCTCGAGGCGGTTGGCGTTGAGAACGGCCACTCGATCGACAACTACCGCAGTCGGGGTGGCTACGCCCCGTTGGAAAAACTGCTTGCCGAAAAGCAGCCAGCGGAGGTGGTCGAGATGGTCAAGTCATCCGGCCTCCGGGGCCGCGGCGGAGCCGGCTTCATGACCGGCGTCAAATGGACGTTCCTGCCAAAGGATCACCCTGGCCCGATCTATCTCTGCGTCAATGCTGACGAGAGTGAACCGGGAACGTTCAATAACCGCATTCTGATGGAGGACGACCCCCATCAGATTCTGGAAGGCACGATCATCTCGGCTTATGCCACCCGCGCCAGCACTGCCTACATCTACCTGCGGTACGAATACCCACAAAGTTGGAATTCGCTTCAGGCAGCCATCGATGAGGCCTACGCGGCCGGCTACCTCGGCAAGAACATCAAGGGCAGTGGCTTCTCGCTCGACATCTACCTGCACCGCGGGGCGGCTGCGTACATCTGTGGCGAGGAGACCGGCCTGATCGAAAGCCTGGAGGGCAAACGGGCCTGGCCGAGGATCAAGCCACCCTTCCCTGCCATCGAGGGCGCGTTCCGCAAGCCGACCGTGGTCAACAACATCGAGACCTTGGCCTGCGTCGCCCAGATTGCCCGCCGGGGCGTCGACTGGTTCCGGTCGATCGGCATTCCCGCTGATCCGAACAACCCCCGCGATCCAGGCAGTTACGGGCCCAAGCTCTACTGTCTGTCAGGGCACGTCGAAAAGCCCGGCTGCTACGAGGCACAGTTGGGCATCACCGCCCGCGACCTGATCGACCAGTTTGGTGGTGGCGTCTGGAAGGGCCGGCGGGCCAAGGCAGTGATTCCCGGCGGCATCTCGATGGGACTGATGACTGAGGACGAACTCGACACGCCCCTCGATTTTGCTGGCCCGGGCAAGGTCGGCTGCCTCGGTCTCGGGACGGCTGCCGTAGTCGTCGTCGACGAGACGGTCAGCATTGTTGACTTCCTCCACAATTCCTGCCGGTTCTTTGCCCACGAGTCATGCGGCCAGTGCACCCCCTGCCGCGAAGGCACCAGCTGGTCGCTGCGAATGCTCGAACGAATCCGTGCTGGCAAGGGCCGTCTCAAGGACCTCGATCTGCTGGCCGAAATTGGCAGCACGATGGGCATGATGCCGGGCTCCACAATCTGCGGCCTGGCTGATGGAGCCGCCTGGCCGATCAAGAACGCCATCGCGAAGTTCCGCGATGAATTTGAGCAGTACATCAAAGAGTCCAATCCGACCGGCTACATGGAAACCGATCCGGTTCCCGCCCTTCCGATCGTCACCGCTCACTAACCATTCCCTTTTCCGCGTGTAGACCTCCCGCCCATGCCCACTGTCATCGTTGACGGACAGGAAATCGAGATTGGAGCCGACGAACGGCTCAACTGCATCGAGGCCGCCCGGCGGGCTGGTGTCGAAATTCCACACTACTGCTGGCACCCTGGCCTGTCCGTGGTGGCCAGTTGCCGAATGTGTCTGATTCAGGCTGGCAGCCGCGACCCGGAGACCGGGGCGGTTTCAATGATTCCAAAACTGGTGCCTGGTTGCCAGACGCCAGTCAAGGACGGCACCGTCATCGTCACCAACAGTGACGCCGTCAAAGAAAGTCGGGCCCGGGTCGAGGAAGCGCTGCTGATCGACCACCCGATCGACTGCCCGATCTGCGACAAGGCCGGGGAATGCCTCCTTCAGGACTATCACTTCGAGCACGGCCAGTCGGAGCGTCGGGCTGACATTCAGCCCTTCCACAGCCGCCGCCGCGATGTGGGTCCGACCGTCACGCTCTTTGTCGATCGCTGCATCATGTGCACCCGCTGCGTGCGGTTCACCCGCGAAGTCTCCGGCACCGCCGAACTGATGGTCTCGGACCGCGGTGCCAAGGAAGAGATCGACACCTTCCCCGGGTTCCCACTGGAAAACAAACTGGCAGGCAACGTCGTTGATCTCTGCCCCGTCGGCGCTTTGGGCGACAAAGACTTCCTCTACCAGCAGCGGGTCTGGTTCCTGAAGAAGTCCGAGAACGTCTGCGGTGGCTGCTCGGCCGGCTGTTCCCTGGTGACCGAACACAACCAGGACACGGTCTATCGACTCAAGCCCCGCGAAAACCCCCACGTCAACAAGTGGTGGATCTGTGATGACGGCCGCTATGGCTGGCACCACCTGCACGATCCCGCCCGGCTGGTCGCTCCGGGCCGTCGGGGAACTGACGGCTTCACCGAGACCGAGTGGGCCGATGTGGTCACCGGGCTGCGTGACGACCTGAAGGCTGCCGGCAGCCTGGCGGTGGCGGTCTCCCCACAACTCACTGTGGAAGAGGCCTGGATGCTCTGCGCGGTTGCCCGCTCGATCGATCCCGAGGCCTTTCTGGCCCTCGGCTATCTGCCGATGGAGGGAACGGATGAGTCGTTCCCGGGTGGCTTTACCATTCGGGCCGAAAAAGCTCCGAATCGACGCGGTGTCGAGGCGGTCTTGGGAATGTTCCACGCAGCAACCGACGGCGTGATCCCTGGCTGGAACGAGCTGGTCGCCCACGTACAGGCCGGCCAGTGCAAGGCGGCCTGGGTCACCGCAGGCCACCCCACATCGACGACCTCGTGGTGCGACAAGGAAACCGCCGCTGCGTTTGAAGGCCTCGACTGCCTCATCGTACAGGACCTGTTCGACTCGCCTCTGGCGGCCCGAGCCACCTGGCGACTGCCGGCGGCCGGCTTCGCCGAGCGTTCCGGTACCTGGGTCAATTGTGGGCAGCGGGCCCAATGCTTCGAGCAGGCGATCCGACCACCGGCCGGTGTCTGGCCGGAAGGCCGGCTCTATTGGAACATGCTGGGCCGCAACGGCCTGTACGATCCGACCGGCGTCCGCCAGCAGATTGCGGAAAGTTCGGCCGCGTTGGCCGCCCTCGCGGGTGACCTGCCAGCCACCGGCGTCGACCTCCGGCTCCAGCAGGTCGCGGCACCCTGAGGCGGGTGCCGCTGAGCCATTTCGGTTCCCTTTCCTTCGAAAGACTGATGACAGGACTCCTTCCCTCAATCGAAACGATTGCCGCCCTGGTCAAGATTGGCCTGTTGGTCGGTGGCCTGATGACGGCCGCTGCCTATCTGGTGTTGGTCGAGCGGTGGATCGCTGCCTGGGTGCAGGACCGCCGCGGGCCCAACCGCGTCGGCATTCCACTGACCAAGATCCGACTGTTCGGACTCGGCCAGCCTCTTGCGGATGGGCTGAAGATCATTCTCAAAGAGGACTTCACACCGAGCCATGTTGACAAGGTGCTCTACAACGCCGCCCCGCTGGTGCTGCTGACCGCCTCACTGGCGATCTTTGCCGCCATTCCCTTTGGCAGCGTCCTACCGCCCCTCGACATCCCCGGCCTGCCCGACCCGGTGCCCTTTCTTGTCGCCCCAGGCCTCGATGTCGGTGTGCTCTGGGTCTTCGCCCTCTCCAGCATCGCGGTCTATGGCGTGCTGCTGGGTGGCTGGGCCAGCAATAACAAGTACGGTTTTCTGGGGGGCCTGCGAAGCAGTGCCCAACTGGTGGCCTACGAGATTCCCCTCGGCCTCGGTCTCCTCGGAGTTGTCCTTTCTGCCGGTTCGCTGCAACTTGATGTGATCATGAATCAACAGGCGGAGTCTGGCATCTGGTATGCCTTCGCTCAGCCGCTCGGCTTCGTCGTCTTTTTGATCGCGAGCTTTGCGGAGGCCGCCCGGCTGCCGTTTGACCTGCCGGAAGCCGAGCAGGAACTCGTCGGTGGCTATCACACTGAGTACGCCGGCATCAAACTGCTGCTCTTTTTGGTTTCCGAGTTCCTCCACATGGTCACCGCTGCCTTTTTGATCGTGATCATGTTCCTCGGGGGCTGGCATCTCTGGGGTGTCACCGGCAGTTCTCAAGAGGTGACCTGGATCGGCGCCCTGCTGCGATTCGGCATTCTGTCAGCCAAGATCTTCGCGGTCATTCTGTTCTTCATGGTGGTCCGGTGGAGTTGGCCCCGCTTTCGGTTTGACCAACTGATGAATCTCGCCTGGAAGGTGATGCTGCCCCTGGGCCTGCTCAATCTGGTTGTGGTGGCGACCATCGAAGAGTTCCGTCCGCGGCTTGAAGCCAGCGTGGGAGCCGGCCTGACAACCGGACTTTCACTCGGGCTGCCGTGGCTGATCTTTTTCGGCGGCTGGATCGCCGCTGGCGTGCTCACTCCGTCCGGCACCGACAATCGCCCAATCCGTACTCCTGGCCCGTTTGATAGCGAACGCGATATCGAACGTCAGGCGGCCGCAGACGAGCAGCGTCCCGAACTGGTGGAGGCTTCGACATGAAACCGAATGATCCCGGCGTTACCTGGATAGAAGAAAAACCACTCGGCCTAGCGGAGCGGCTCTACCTGCCATTGTTTGTGCAGGGGCTCGCCACCACGGGCAAACATCTCGTCAGCAAGAAGAACACGGTCAACTACCCGGAACAGCGGCCGACCGTCGGCAACCCGCTGATCTATCGTGGGGTTCATCGGCTCAACCGTGATGAGGACGGGCGGGTGAAGTGCGTCGCCTGCTTCCTCTGCGCCACCGCCTGCCCGGCCCACTGCATCGACATTGTGGCGACGGAGAGCCCGTGGGAAGACCGCGAGAAGTATCCTGAAAGTTTCCAGATCGATGAGTTGCGGTGCATCTTCTGCGGCATGTGCGAAGAGGCCTGCCCGGTCGATGCTATTGAGCTGACAAGCCTCCTCGACCTGACCGGCAAGAGCCGCGAAGAAATGATCTTCGACAAAGAAAAACTGCTCAGCGTGTACGACATGACCAAGGATGCCGAACCGATGAAATCGGCCGACATGGGGGGAACGTTGTGACCCCGATTGCTTCCCCGTTCACGACCGTCTCGCTGCCCACCGCTGCTCTGTCCGGCATTGACTGGCTTTCCCCTGGCGTGCTGTTGGCCGCAGCAGTCACATGCCTAGCGGTGAGCCTCTGGCTGGTCCTGCCCAAGGCGGGCCGCAGTGGGACATTCTCCCGACGCCTCGGCCTGCTGCTCGGGGCTATTACCCTGGGGCTGTTCATCGCCACCGGACATCGCCTCGGCAATCTCGGTGAAGAGGCTGTCCTCCTAACAGTATCCTTGGTGGCGGTCATCAGTGCCGCGGCCACCATCACCTGCCGCTCCCCAGTCTATGCAGCGATCTGGTTTGCCTTGTGCCTCTCCGGCGTGGCCGGTGTTCTGCTGGTGCTCGGGGCGCAGTTTCTCGGCGTAGCCACCATTGTCGTCTATGCCGGTGCCATTCTGGTGATGTTCCTGTTCGTCCTGATGCTCGCCCAGCCCTCTGGCCTCACCACCTCTGATCGAATCACCAACGAACCGTTGCTGTCGGCGGTGGCCGGTGCCGTCCTCCTCGGCCTTCTCTCCCTGTCGATCGGCCGGCTTTCAGCCGACGCCCCAGCCTGCTGTCGCCTGCCCACCAAGGCAGCTGCCCTAGGGGCTACCGCAGAGTCCACGCCGGCGGCAAGTGTCGACCTGCTCGCTGCTGATCAGGTGGCGCGGCTGGGTGGCGAACTGTTCGGACGACACCTCGTCGCAGTGGAGGCCATCGGCATCCTCCTGCTGATCGCCCTGATCGGCGCGATTGCAATTGTCTCACACGGGCTGGAGGGTGATCAGGCCGAGACCTCCTCGCTGCAGGAAGGAAGACAGGCATGATGCTCCCCACGCTTCTCGCGGCCGCCGCGTTGCCACTCTTGCAAAACGGCCTTTTTGTTGGGGCAATTTTGTTCAGCCTCGGGCTGGTCGGCATCCTGACCCGGCGAAACCTGATTGTCATGTTCCTGTCGGCAGAACTGATGCTGCAGGGCATCTCCGTCAGCCTCGTTGCCTGGAGTCGCTACCACGGTGACTTCGGCGGGCAGGTGCTGGTGATCTTCGTGCTCTCGGTGGCCGCGTGTGAGGCGGCTGTCGCCCTGGTGTTCGTGCTCCAGGCGTTTACTCGAACCGGAAGGCTCGATGCCGCCGCCTGGCAGTCGCTCCGCGAGGCCAGCCTGCCCCGATCTGTCGATCATGAAATTCCCGCGTTCAATGATGCCATGCCGAGCTTTCCCCGACTCACTCAGGCAGGCCACTCTCCTGCCACGGATGAGGCAGCTGCGTCTCAACGCGACCACGTCTGAGTTCAATCGTTCCCCTTGCCCCCGTCAGCATGTCTCCTTCTCAACTCCTCATTCTAGTGCCCCTGCTGCCCCTCCTGGCAGCACTGGCCACTGTCATCGCCGGCCGCCGCCTTGGCAGCCGGGCCCACCTGCCGGCAGTCTTTGGCATTGCCGCTGCCGCAATCGTGGCAGTGTCGCTGGTCATCACCACCGCTCGCAGCAGTGGTGGCGGGGAGAACCCGCGGCCCGTTGACATGGTGACGACCCTTTGGGAGTGGGCGACGGTTGCAGATGCCTACGAGCCCGAAGCCGGTTCACCGGCAGCTGTGCCGGGCACCGCCATTGGTGCTGATGCCCATGCGGCCCGGCCGCTCTCGATTGCCGTTGCCCTCCGACTTGATCCCCTCACGGCGACCATGTTGGCGATCATCACGGGAGTCGGCCTGCTGGTGGCGGTCTACTCCATCGGTTACATGCACGATGACCCCGGCTACCCGCGGTTCTTCGCACTGGTGGCGATGTTTGTCTTCTCGATGTCGATGCTGGTGGCAGCGAGCAACTTTCTACTTGTCTATGTCTTCTGGGAAGCAGTCGGTGCCTGCAGTTACCTGCTGATCGGCTTCTGGTTTTCGAAGCCTGAGGCTGCCCGGGCCGCCAAGAAGGCCTTTCTCGTCAACCGGGTCGGCGACTTCGGCCTAGCGATCGGCGTCTTTCTGCTCTGGCTGACCTACGGCACGCTCGACTTCCACGACACCCTGTCCCCCGACGGCACGATCTTGCCGGGCATTCTCGGGCAGACCCGCCTCGCCGATGTCTCGGGCTATGTGGGCGGTCTGGTCGGCACGGCCATCTGCCTGCTGCTCTTGCTGGCGGCCTGCGGCAAAAGTGCCCAACTGCCGCTCCATGTCTGGCTACCTGACGCCATGGAAGGGCCGACACCTGCCAGTGCCCTAATCCATGCTGCCACGATGGTGACCGCTGGGATCTACCTCATCGCCCGCTGTGCGCCTTTGTATATGGCCTGCCCCGGGGCCCTTGTCACGGTTTCAATTATCGGCACAACCACTGCGCTGGTGGCCGCCTTGATTGGCACCGTACAGAACGACCTCAAGCGTGTGCTTGCCTATTCAACCATCAGCCAACTCGGCTACATGTTTGCCAGCCTCGGCACCGGCACGCTGCTGGGCTTTACCGCCGCTATTTTTCATCTGCTGACCCACGCCTTCTTCAAAGCCCTGCTCTTTCTCGGAGCCGGCTCGGTGATGCACTCGATGGGTGGCGTGATCGACATGCGACGGTTTGGTGGGCTGCGAAAACTGATGCCGATCACCGCCGTGACCTTTCTGATCGGCAGCCTGGCGCTGGCAGGCATCGCCCCGTTTGCCGGCTTCTTCAGCAAGGATGAAATCCTCGCCTCGCTGCACTCCAAAGGCTGGCCAGACGCTCACCATGCCGCAACCGGAGAGCACCACGCCCTGCTGACGACGCCAGGTCTCACTGGACAGACTATTCACGATGTCGGCTATCGCGGAGTCTCGGCTCAGAGCGACCATGCCCTTTCCAGCAGTGCGGCCACCGGGCTTGATGCCCTCAATCAGCCGTTCGTCTGGCAGCTCCTCTTTTGGATGGCGTTGATCACCGCCGGCCTGACCGCGTTCTACACCTTCCGGGCCGTCTTCATGACCTTCACCGGCCCCCTCCGGGTTCCTGAGGAAGCGGGGCATCACGCCCATGAATCGCCTCCGGTCATGACGCTGCCCCTGCTGATTCTTGCCGTGCCTGCGACCCTGGCTGGACTCGTGCTCTTCAGCACCGAAAGCCTGTCGCACTTCCTCGCCGCCACGCCGTCATTCACGGCGCCCTCCGTGCTGGAAACGGCAACGCCGGCTGTCTTCCATTGGGACCTGGCCATTCAAGGGACCCTGGCGGCAGCCCTGGGCATTGTGCTGGCAGCGGTCGGCCACCTGGGTCGCCGGAGCGACGGCCCGCAAATGGAACGCTGGCTGGGGCCCTTCCGCCCCTTCCTCGAACACCGCATGTTCATCGATCAACTCTACGTGGGGCTCATCGTCAAACCACTTGAGGCCATCGCATTTTTGGCGGCCATGTTCGACCGGGCCTTCATCGATGGCATCGTCCGCGGCGTGGCCTGGCTGCCGGTTGCCACCGGCGCGGTCGTCCGTCGGCTCCAGTCGGGGATGGTGCAGCGGTATGCCCTGGCTGGCGTCATCGGTGTGCTGGCGATCATCGTCATCTTGGCCTGGCGGCTGTAGTGCTCTTCGGCACGACCACACCCTTTCCCCTTCAAACCTCCCTTCATCAGTTACGCATCCATGAACCTGCTTGCTCCTTCAACCCACCTGCTGCTGGTGATCCTCATGCCCCTCGTGGGAGCAGGCATCATCTGGCTGGTGGGTGGCCGTGGTGTCGATGCAGTGCGGAGATGTGCGGTTACCACTGCCGTCCTGACACTGCTGGCAGCTGGCTGGCTGGTCCTGCGGTACCTCGGCAGCGACGAGGCTGCTGCCGGCCAGCCCTATGGCATGGTCTCTGTCCCTTGGCTGACCGGCGGCATGTTCGACATTCGCTTGTCAATCGGTCTCGACGGCCTGTCGCTCTGGCTCTTCGGCCTGTCTGCCCTGCTCTCCCTGACAGCCATTCTCGTCAGCTGGGAGGCCATCACCGAGCGGGTGGTCGGCTTTTACGTGCTGCTGTTGGTTCTCGAAACAGCCATGCTCGGCGTCTTTGCCGCCCGCGACATCATCCTGTTCTATGTCTTCTTCGAATTCACCCTCGTGCCGCTGTTTTTCCTGATCGGCATCTGGGGGCACGACGAACGCCGCCGGGCGGCGGTCACCTTTTTCATCTACACGCTGGCGGGCAGTGTGCTCGCCTTCCTCGGGCTGGTGACGATTGTTCTCTGGAACGCCTCGCACACCGGCAGCGTCACCTTCGACATCGACCTGCTCACCGCCGGCCTCGCCGCCCACCCCCTGCCCATGGATGCCGAGGGAGGCTACCTGCAGTGGCTGGTCTTCGCTGCCCTCTTGGTCGGCTTTGCGGTCAAGGTGCCGATTGTCCCCTTTCACACCTGGCTCCCACTGGCTCATGTTGAAGCCCCAACCGGCGGCAGCGTCGATTTGGCTGGCGTGCTGCTGAAGATCGGCATCTATGGCTTCCTGCGATTCTCACTGCCAATGCTGCCCGATGCCACAGCCGCCTTCGCCCCCTGGCTGTTCGCCCTCGGCGCCATCGGCATTGTCTACGGGGCGTTGGTTGCCCTGGTCCAGCAGGATCTCAAGCGGCTCATCGCGTACTCGTCGGTCAGCCACATGGGCTACATCGTGATGGGGCTCTTTGCCCTCGAGCCGGTGGCCGTGGAAGGCGCGAACCTGCAACTGATCAACCACGGGCTGTCTTCCGCCGGCCTCTTCGCCCTTGTCGGCATGCTTTACGAGCGGTTCCACACTCGCTCCATCAGCAGCCTGGGAGGCGTCGCTACCAGGGCACCATGGCTGACGGTGCTGTTCATCCTGTTCACATTTTCGAGTATTGGCCTGCCCGGGCTGAACGGCTTTGTCGGTGAGTTCATGATTCTGGCTGGATCGTTCCAGCGGGCCTGGACCGGTGTCGCCAGCAGCCTCGAACAGCAATATCTCCTCTTTGCTGCTCTCGGGGTGATCGGCGTCGTCCTGGGCGCCTGGTACATGCTCTGGGCCGTGGAACGCGTCTTCTTTGGTGCCTCACGTCTGCCACCGTCGCACCAGACCGATGCCCACGCTGAATCGCTCGATCTTCGCTGGCACGAACTGGCGGCACTGGCCCCGCTGGCCGTCTTTGCCCTCTGGATCGGTCTGACGCCCAACACCTTCCTGCAGCCTCCTGCCGAAACCGTTCGTCGTTTGACGCGTCCAGCAAGCATCGCCTTTGCTGATTTGATGCAGCCCGCCGGTCACCGACCGTCCGACAACCAGACACTCACCACAGAACATCCTGCTGCGTTGCAGCCAGCTGCAACGTTGGCCACCCTTCCTCCCTCTGCCTCCACCACGCCCTGATGACGACTTCATTCGAAACCTTTCTGCTGCTGGCTCCAGAACTGGTGCTTATTCTGGCAGCGCTTGTTGCCTTTCTTGCCTCTGCCTTCGCAGGCCTGCGGGCGGGCTGGCTGGTGGCAATCCTCGGGCTGGGCCTGGCCCTGATGATCTCAGGCGACCAGCCCACCGCCGGCGCGGCCGTGTCATCTGGCCCGGTGACGCTTGATGGGTTCTCAGCATTCATGCGAATGCTGATCTACACCGGCGGCCTTGTGCTCTGCCTGGTGCAGGCTGGGGATCGGTTCCGGGCTGCGGTGCAAACCGACAGCGGCGGGGTGCACCGCCATGGCTCGGGTGAAGAGGCCGGCACGTTCCTGATCTTGCTGGCCGGCCTTTCACTTGTCGGCCTGGCCAACGATCTTGTCCTGTTGTTTGTCGGCCTCGAACTCGTCTCGATCCCGACCTACATCCTGCTGTCCCTGAAGCGGTCTGATGCCGCAGGCCAGGAAGCGAGTCTGAAGTATTTTTATCTCTCGCTGATTGCCTCGGCTCTTTTTCTTTATGCTGTCGTCTGCCTCTATGGCTTGGGCGGATCCACCTCACTGGCCGCCATCGGCAGCCAGTTGCGATCCCTCGGTACAACCCCTGTAGCAACGACAGTGGTCGGCACCATCACCCCGAGCATGGCTGCCGTCCTACTCCCGGTCACGCTCGGCATGGCACTCGCCGGTGCGGCCTTCCGGATGGCAGCCGTCCCGATGCACTTCTACGCGCCGGATGTCTATCAGGGAACCAGCCCCGGCAACGCGGCGGTCCTCTCGACGCTTCCGAAAATTGCTGGCGTCGTCGTGCTGGCAAGGCTCGTTGCCTTGGCCATTCCGCCGCTGGGGAACGGTCAGCCGGTGGGCCCCGTCGCTGAGACCTTTCTGGCCGAACTCTGGCACCTGGTAGCAGTGGTTGCCGCCATCACCATGACGGTTGGTAACTGCATGGCCCTGATGCAGACCAACCTTCGTCGGCTGCTTGCCTGTTCATCGATTGCCCACGCCGGCTACCTGCTTGTTGGCATTGCTGCAGCCGCGGCAGCGAGCAGTTCAGCGAGCTCCCTTGGTGGCAATTCACTCACGGCTGCCTCGGCAAGCCTCGATGGCCTCGGCGCAACGCTCTTCTATCTGGCCACCTACCTGGCCGCCACCATCGGCATCTTTGGTGGGCTAACCTACCTGGGCCATCGTTGGCCGGAGTGGTCAGCTACCAGTCAGGACCGACCGCCGTTGGAAGAAATTGAGACGATCGATGACCTCAATGGCTTGGCGTCCACCAACCCGGTGGTCGCCCTCAGCCTTGCAGTCTTTCTCCTAAGCCTGGCGGGAATTCCACCGTTCCCCGGCTTCTGGGGAAAACTGTCGCTGGTCACCTCGGCACTCGGCATCGACAGCGGGGCTGCCGTTTTCGGGGATCGGCAGAGCTGGTTTATTGGACTGACGGTGGTGCTGGTGCTCAACGCCGCGATTGCAGCTGGCTATTACCTTCGGCTGATCACCGCCATGTATTTCAAGACCACCGACAAGGGCACCCAGGCTGACGGCGGCCTATCGGCCGGGCTGGCAATGGTCGTCTGCCTGGTGGTTGTGCTGTCGTTCTCGCTCCGCCCCCGCGGGTTGTTTACCTCGGCCAGTGAGGCCGGCAGCACGCTAACAGGAACGCTGGTGACCGACGTGGCCGACACCATGCCTGGCCCAGACGAACCAATCGACCTGACCATGCAAGCCAGCCTGGAGGAATTCTGATGAGTGCCGCACCGACCACCGAGGCCGTCCGCGGGCTTGTTGCTGAATTCAATGACCCTGAGTCGGGCCGACCCCTGGGCGACCTGGGCCAGGTGCTGGCAAGTGACGCTTCGCCTGACCGGATCGCCGTGACCGTCGGCCTGACCAGCCATGCTGCCCTGCTCTGGAAGCAGACCCGTGGACGGATCGAGGAACGGCTGCGGACAGCCTTCCCCGGCGTCGCGGATGTTTCAGTCACAATTGCCACCCATGATCGCCCGCCCGCCAAACTCGGCCAGATCGGCCTGGAAGCCAAAAGTGTGATTGCGGTCGGTTCGGGCAAGGGGGGCGTCGGGAAGAGCACCATGGCGGTCTCAATCGCCATCGGCCTGGCCCGTGCGGGCAGCCGTGTTGGCATTCTCGATGCTGATGTCTACGGCCCCAGCGTGCCACATCTGGTTGGCCTTGAGGGCCGGCCGGGCATTCAGGACGGACGGATTGTGCCGCAGCAGCTTGACCCCGGCCAGCCGGCTGAACCACTGCCGGAGGGGCTGGCTGTGCAGCCCATGCCAGTGATGTCGATGGGCTTCATGGTGCCGCCGGGCGAAGCCGTTGTCTGGCGTGGGCCGATGCTTCACGGAGCGATCACGCAGATGCTTCGCGACACCCTCTGGGGACCGCTGGACTATCTGATTATCGACATGCCGCCAGGAACCGGTGACATCGCTCTGACCCTCTCGCAGGTGCTGCCGCTGTCGGGTGCCGTCGTGGTCTGTACCCCCCAAGACGTCGCCCTGCTCGATGCCACCAAAGCGATCGCCATGTTCCAAAAGGTGAACATTCCAGTGCTCGGCATGGTGGAAAACATGAGTTTCTTTGTCTGCCCTGACACCGGGAAACGGTATGACATCTTCGGTACCGGCGGTGCGGAGCGAACGGCCAAGGAACTCGACATTCCCTTCCTTGGTGAGGTGCCGATTCAGATTCCGATCCGTGAGCATGGTGATGCGGGCAAGACCGCGGCGAACTATGACGACCCACAGGCCCGTTCCTATCTGGAGTCGATCTGCAGTCGACTGGTCGGCGGCCTGGCAGCCCGCCATGCGGCCGCCCCACCAATGCCGACGCTTCCAACCCTTTAGGACCCTGAGCCGCCATGAGCACACCAGCCTCCGCTGCTGACCTGACAGCAAAGACCTGCCTGCCCTGCGAAGGGGGCGTCGCCAAGTATTCACCGGCAGAGGCCGAAGCACAGCTAGCCGCTGTGCCAAACTGGCAACTAACCCACGACGGCACACGGATTCGCCGGGACTGGACGCTGAAGACTTTCCGTGACGGCATCCGGCTGCTCAACAACGTCGGGGCATTGGCCGAACGCGAGCAGCATCACCCCGACTTGCATCTCGTCGGCTACCGGAAGGTCTGGATTGAACTCACCACCCACGCCATTGGCGGCCTGTCAGAGAATGACTTCATTCTGGCTGCCAAGATAGACGCGATCGCGCCAGAAGCACCAGCATCCTAGGTCCTCGAGGTCATTGCCCGATGTTTCTTCCGATGATGCTGCCTATCCCTGTTGAATCGAAGGCACTTGAACAACGCGTTGCGCATCTTGAACAAGCCCTTTCACATTCGCTGGTAGTTCTCGAGTCACTTTCCAAAATTCTTGAGTCGAAATTTGGCAGCGACATTCTTGACCCCGAGGCACGTCGTTTCCTTTGCGGAAAGAGCTTGACCGATTTGGAGAATGTCGTTCAGGCAATCGACCAGCATGTGAACGCTGGCGAG
>WTHB01000167.1 GCA_011523305.1 Planctomycetaceae bacterium
GTTGGGCGCCCGTTTTGTGGGCGAGGAGACGCTCAACAGGTTCTATGTCCTGCACTGTATCGCGATTCCGTTGGCGGTGGCCCTGCTGCTGGCCATTCATTTCTGGCGGGTTCGCAAAGATGGTGGCATTAGCGGTCCGCTGTAGTTCGAGGTTTCCCTGAGGCGTGCCTGGCCGGTCGGCAGGTGCTGACAGAAAACGTCCTTTCTTTTCCGGTTGCTCTCCATGCATTCAAACGGCTTTTTTCTCAGTGATGTCGCTGGTTTTCTCGGCGGCTACTACACCGTGCTGGCGATCATGAACGGGGTGGCAGCCCTGATTCTCTGGAGGCGGCAGAGTCGGACCGGTTGGGCCATGACCTGGGCGGCCTTCTCCGGCGTCATGATGATTCTGGCCAGCCTGGCCCTGTCGGGGTCAGCGAGTATGGTGCCGGTGCTACCGCAGGCGATCCGCCAGTTGGTCAACGATCTCTCGGGGCCAGTGCTCTACACCCTGGGGACGACCGCCTTTTTGGTTCTGCTGTTTGTCTTCCGGAAGTTCTTTGTGCAGCCGATGGTCGCCTGGAGCGTCTTCAATATTTCGCTGCTCCTCCTCGGCCTTTCGATGGCCGACGAGAACTTCGCGGCGATTGTGATGAAGCCTGACAATGTGCCGATTGTTGGCCTGGTCTTTCTACTGGCGTTCTTCACGTGGGTGGCAACGAAGCAGGCGGTCGTCAATGACGAGCGGATCAAGCAGGGGCTGCCGGTGATCGAAAAGGTCAACGATGAGAAGGTGCTCGTCTGGCCCGATCTGGTCTACACCGAGTTGATTTGCATGGTTGGCGTGGCCGCCCTGCTTTTGGTCTGGGCGATCTTCCTGCCCGCTCCGCTCGAAGAGCCTGCATCGAGTGTTAAGACTCCCAATCCATCCAAGGCCCCGTGGTACTTCCTTGGGTTGCAAGAGATGCTGGTCTACTTCGACCCCTGGTATGCCGGGGTCGTGTTGCCCAGTTTGGTCGTCTTCGGCCTGATGGCGATGCCGTACCTCGACTTCAACAAGAAGGGCAACGGGTACTACTCAATCGAAGAGCGAAAGTTCAGCTATCTGGTTTGGCAGTTCGGGTTTTTTGAGCTCTGGATTACGCTCATCATCCTGGGCACCTTTTTGCGGGGGCCGAACTGGAATTTCTTCGGTCCGTTTGAATTCTGGACGCCTTACAAGGTCGAGGTCCTCAACAACGTCGATCTGCCGCAGATGTTCTGGGTGCAGTGGATGAACCAGCCACTGCCGCGGGCGCCGCAGGATGCCGGTCTGTTGACGCAGATTGGGTACATCCTGATGAGAGAAGCCCCTGGCCTGCTCGTGATGGGCGCTTACCTCGTGCTCTTGCCGCCCCTTTTGGCGATTACGGTGTTCCGTGGGTTCTTCGCCAAGATGGGGTTTGTTCGCTACATGGTGATGTCAAACCTGATGCTGCTCATGCTGACGCTGCCGCTCAAGATGGTGCTGCGCTGGACGCTCAACCTGAAGTACATCATCAGTATCCCAGAGTTTTCCCTGAACTTCTGACAGGTGCTTCCCGCGAGTTTCGTCGTTGGTCCGTTTCAACTATCCGTTTCACCGACCCGTATAAGTAGACCCGATGCCTGCTACTGAACAGACTTGGCGCGACCTGAAGGTGCTGCACGTTGTTTTCGGCGTGTCCGCGATCATCCTGCTGGTGGCGACAGTTACGATGCTCACGGTTGATCACAACCGTCCGTGGAAGAAGTACCAGCGAACATTTCGAGCCCTTGAGACCTGGTCGGCTGCAGCCCGTGTTGATGCCGAGAATTCTCGTGCATTTGCGGAGAAGACGACCGAACTCGAGGCGGCCCTTGGCCAGGTGCGGCGAGCCGACCTTGATCCGCAATTGGTCGGCCAGTTTCTTGCTCAGGTTGAGTCGGTGCCGGCTGATGCCGAGGCTGGGGCGCTCGCGCGGGCAGACGTAGAGCAGTTGCGAAATGAGGCTGATCCAGATCGCCGGTTCGCCTTGCGAGGCGATCTGCTGCAGCGATTTGTCGACATCATCGACCGGGCCCAGTTCCGGGAAGACCAACTCGCCGGCAGCCTCAAACTGAGGAAGGCCGAACTCGACAAACGGCGGGCTGACTATGAGTTGGCGATTGCAGATGGCGCTCCGGAGTCGCGGCAACAGGAACTTCTTGCATTGGCCGATGCCAAGCGGGCCGAGGTTCAGGAGGCAACACTAGCCTTCCAGCAGGGCAATGCCCATCGCAAGACGCTCAGTGGAATGTTGAAAGAGATCACGGCTTCCGAGGATGCCGCGGCGAAGGTGTTGGCAGATCATCGTCAGACTTTGTCCCTGCTGCGGAAGACCCTCGGTGATCGGGCACCGAACCTGGGGAAGGCGGTGTTGGAGCTACCGGTCCTCGACGCCTTCAACGGCCCCCTGCGGGTTGACCAGATCTGGCTTCCCAAGTTGACGCTGAACAACAATTTCCGGGACGTCGCGCGGTTCGACCGTTGCACCACCTGTCACCAGGGGATGGCCAAGTCGGTGCCGGGTCAGCCCACGGAGCCGGCCTATCCGGAATCGAGCATGGTTGAAATTCTGCTGCCGACGCCCACTGAGCGTCCAGAATTGGCAGGCGACCTGACGGACACGCTTCAACTTGAGGAAATCTACGGTTTTCAATTATCACCGGCTGGGCTTTTCGACCCAGAGACACCCACTGTCAGCGTGGTGCTCCCGGAATCACCAGCTGCGCTTGCTGGGCTCCAGAGTGGCGACGTAATTGCTGCGGTGGGTGGCGGGCGAACACCTATTCGTCCAGTTGCAGTTGCGGCGTTGCTGGAGAACGTCTCGTGGGGTGCGCCGTTGCGGCTGTCTGTCGAGCGAGGTGTGCCGCAGCCCTATTCGACCCATCCTCGCCTCGACTTGTTTGTTGGGGACTCAAGTCCCCATCCGATGAAGACCTTTGGCTGCACGGTCTGCCATGAGGGGCAAGGCAGTGCGACAAGTTTCAAGTGGGCCTCGCATTCCCCGAACACGCCGAAGCAGTCGCATGTCTGGCATGACAAGTATGGATGGTTCAACAACCATCACTGGATCTTCCCGATGCGTCCGGAGCGTTTTGAGGAGTCGAGTTGCCTGAAGTGCCATCATCAGGTGGTCGATCTCGCCTCGAGTGAGCGGTTTCCTGAGCCACCAGCTCCGAAGGTCGTTGAGGGCTACAACCTGATTCGTCAGTACGGCTGCTATGGCTGCCATGAGATCAATGGCTGGTCAGGACCAGACGACCGCATTGGCCCCGATCTGCGAGTTGAGCCGAATTACCACGAGGTCGCGCAGGCGATCTCGGTCGATCCAGGCTTCGCCAAGATGGACGCCAGTTTTAAGGGGTGGGTCGGTGATGTGATCTCCAGTCCCGATGGCAACGCCGCCCGCGGTCGGTTGCGGGAAGCACTGGAGGCTGATGCGAGTCGCGGTGACGAGGCCGTGCTGTCGGATCGTTCGCATGTGCTGGCAGCGTTGCTGAAGACGCCGGAAACCCCCGGAACGTTTCCCCGGGTTGGGCCCAGCCTTCGGCATGTCGGCAGCAAGGTTGGCTTCGATTGGCTCTATGCCTGGCTGAGGAATCCGCAGGACTTCCGCCCATCCACCAAGATGCCCCGCTTCTTCGGGCTGTGGGAGCACCTCGAGGGTGCCGGCCTGGAAGAATCCCAGCGGTATGAACCGCTCGAGATCCGTTCGATGGTTGCCTATCTGACCTCGAGCAGTCAGCCGTTTGAATTCGTCACGCCGTACGAGGGCATCACGGCGGCTCCTGATGTTGAACGCGGGAAGAAAGTGGTTGAAGTCCGTGGCTGTCTTGCCTGCCATCAGCACGCAGACTTCCCGAAGGCTGAAAGCATGCACGGGCCAGAGCTTTCGCGGATTGGTGCCAAGGTCGCCTCGCATCCAGACGGCAAGCGGTGGCTCTACAGTTGGCTGCGGAATCCGGCGGCCTATCACCCTCGGACAATCATGCCCAATGTGCTGCTGGAGCCGGTTGCCCTTGCTGACGGAACGGTGAGCGATCCTGCGGCCGACGCGGTGGCCTACCTGATGCAGTCGACCGAGGGCTGGTCGGCAGAAGATGTCCCTGCGGCGACGCTTTCGAGTGACGAGCGGCAGGCTTTGGAGGAACTGGCCACGCTTTATCTCGAAGGCCGGTTTCCCGCAGAGAAGGCAGCAGCGGTGCTAAAGAACGGGCTGCCGGAAGACTCCCCGATTCGGGGTGACGAGGAGGCCTTTGTCGGATTGGCTGCGGCCGAGCGGGATGAGGTGCTGCTGAACTACGTCGGAAAGAAGACGATCGGCAAACTGGCCTGCTATGGCTGTCATGACATTCCTGGCTTTGAAGATGCCAAGCCCGCCGGTGCTGCGTTGGCTGACTGGGGCCGAAAGGATCCGTCGCGAATCGCGTTCGAGCAGGTCTCGCACTTTGTTATGCACGAGTTGGCCCACGGCAAGCACCACGGGGGGCACGGGCATGACGAGGCGGCTGCTCACAGCACGCCAGCCGGCGAGGAGGCTGGTCATCACGAGCCGGAGGGCGGTCCTGAGGATACGCTGCCAGGAGATGCCCTTGGGGCTACTGATCTGGCCTACGTGCTACGGGACGACGGCGAGCATGTGTCGCCGGAGAGCGTTGACCCGGACACGGGTTACTTCCTTGAGAAGTTGCTCGGCCATGAGCGGGAAGGGTTCCTCTGGCAGAAGCTGCGTCAGCCGAGAAGTTACGACTACAAGAAGGTTGAAAATAAATCGTACAACGAGCGGTATCGTATGCCGCAGTTCCCCTTCGATGCGGAACAGCGTGAGGCGGTGATGACGTTCGTGCTGGGGTTGGTTGCTGAGCCGCCAGCGCCTGAGTTTGTCTATTCGCCGACACCGCGTGAGCAGGCCCGGCTTGATGGGCTGGTGGTCGCCGAGCGATTCAACTGCGGTGGCTGCCACACGCTTCAGATGGATCGTTGGGACATTGCCTTTGAGCCCGGAGCACTTGGCGAACCAAACGCATTCAATGACTACCCGTTTCTGCGTGGCCATTTCACGCCGAAAGAGGTCGCCGATTCACTGCAGACCGATGTGACTGGCAGGTTGCAGGCATCGTTGGTGGGGATGCCATCACTTGATGCCGAGACCGGTGAGCCGCAGCTTGTTGATGAGGATGGTATTCCGGTTGAGCCGGACGAAGAGGATGTCGTTTTCCATCGTCCAGTCACGCTCTGGAAGGATGCCGTCGTCGATGGCGAACCGCGGCTGGTTGGCGGTCCCAATCTGTTCGTTCCGGAGGAGGCCATTCAGGCTGGGACGCACTATCCTGCCAAGGGTGGGGACCTTGCCCGGCTGCTCTTCCCGGTGGTGATTGAGGATGAACGAGCGATCAACCCGAATGTGAAGCCGGATGACGCCTGGGGATGGCTGCCGCCGCCGCTTGTTGGCGAGGGAACCAAGGTCCAGTCACCCTGGTTGCACAAGTTCTTGCTCAATCCGCATCCCATCCGGCCGGCAGCGGTGCTGCGGATGCCAAAGTTCAACCTGCAGTCAAGCCAGGCAGCCGCGTTGACAGACTACTTTGCGGCAGTCGATGGGGCTGACTACCCCTACGTCTATGATGCGCGGCTTGATGAGGCCTCGCTGGCGAAAGCTGAGACTCGGTACCCCGAGCATCTGGAGGGGGCAATGCGGATTGTCACGAACAACAACTACTGCGTGAAGTGTCACCTGGTTGGGGACTATGCCCCGCCGGGCAATCCGAAGGCGTTGGCGCCCCAATTGGGTCGAGTGCACGAGCGGTTGCGGCCGGAGTATGTCTATGAGTGGATTGCCAATCCGAAACGCTTCCTGCCGTACACCGGCATGCCGGTCAACATTCCGCACGACAAGCCGGTGAGCCAGGACCTGTACCACGGTGACAGTGAGCAGCAGGTTGGCGGGTTGACCGACCTGCTCATGCACTTCGACGAGTTCGCAAAGCGGCAATTCTCCCTGGAGGCGTATCTGCCTGCCCCGGCGAATGATGCTGCAGCGACTCAGCCGACGACGACGGGCACTGTTGCCTCAACAGCGACGGCTCTTCCGAGCAACTAACGAAGTCCAGTTTTTTGAACACGTCTGAACGCCCCGAACCCTTTGAGGAGTAATGCCCATGTCACGTCCTTCACATGTCCGAACCCGCGGGCGTTGCCTTGTGTTTCTTTGCCTTGCCGCATGGTGCGGTCAGGCGGCGACTGCTGCTGAGTGGGCAAGCCTGAAGGGGCGGTTCGTGTTTGATGGCACCGCACCAACACCTGCTGCGATCACGGCAGACAAGGATGTTGAGGTGTGTGGCAAGCACAAACTGGTCAACGAAGAACTGGTGGTCTCTGAGAACGGTGGCCTGGCCAACGTGGTGATTTTTGTTCGGTCCAAGAAGGTGACAGTGCATCCCGATCTTGCAGACGGCTCCAAGGCCGATGCGCTGGTGCTCGACAATAAAAACTGCCGGTTCGAGCCGCACGTCGGATTCGTGCAGACCGGCCAGACGCTGACAATCAAGAACTCAGATCCCGTCGGTCACAACAGCAATATTGCGACCATGAAGAATTCCCCGAGTAACAGCCTTATTCCCAGTGATGGCTCCGCGGATGTCACCTTCAGTCGGGACGAGGCCATTCCGGCCGCAGTCACCTGCAATATTCACCCGTGGATGAAGGCTTATTTGGTCATTCGCCCGAATCCTTACGGTGCCGTTTCGGGGGCAGATGGCAGTTTTGTGATCGAGAACCTGCCTGTCGGAGAGGAGTTGGAGTTTCAGCTCTGGCACGAAAAAGGTGGCTACCTCGACGAATTCACTCTTGGCGGAAAGAAGGCCGATGCCAAGCGCGGACGCATTGATTTCACCGTGGAGGCAGGGGGCACCGATCTCGGTGATATCGTGGTTGCTGGGAAGGCGTTCTAGTAGACCGGCTCGCAGCTGTGCAGTTTCTTTTTGAAAACGTTGTGACGGAAAAGACGATGGCAAAGACGTTTGGTTGGCGATGTGACGTGGCTCTTGCGGCAGCGGTGCTGCTTGCGTGTGTCGGTTGTGGCCGCGGTGCTCCTGTTGCGGGTCCGCAAGCTGATGGTGCGGCCGCGACGGCGTTGCGGGCCACGCTGGCCGAGGCCTCGGAAGGCGGCGGTGGATCGGCCGCTGCCGTTAGCACCGGAACCGGCTGGGCCACGCTTAAGGGCACCTTCACGTTCCTCGGTTCGCCTGCGGCGCCAAAGGAACTTGTTGTCGATAAGGACACGGAGGTCTGCTCAAGGGGCGGAATGAAGCTCTATGAGCGAAGTCTTATTGTCGATGATGCTACGAAGGGGCTGGCAAACGTGGTGGTCTTTCTGCGGAAGTCGACACGGGTCAAGACCGAAGCCTCTCCGGACCAAGTCTTGTTCGATCAGAAGAACTGCGAGTTTCTCACGCCCGTTTTTGCTGCTCGCGTTGGACAGCCAGTTTCCGTGAAGAACAGTGATCCGATTGGCCACAACACCAACATCTCTGGAACCAGTTTCAACCAGTTGATCCCGGCGGGGGATTCGACCATCTTCACTTCGGGGCGAGAAACAGGTCTGCCGGTTTCCGTGACCTGCAATATTCATCCGTGGATGAAGGCGTATGCGGTATTCCGTGAGGATGGCTATGTGGCCGTTTCCGCGAACAACGGAAGTTTTACGATCCCCGATCTTCCGGCAGGAGAGCCGCTGGAGTTTCAGGTGTGGCACGAGCGGGCAACCGGTCGCAGTGGCGCCCTGAGCCTCGACCAGCCGGAGTTGAAGTGGAACGCCAAGGGGCGGTTCAAACTCACCCTCACCGAGGGGGAGGTTCGAGACTTAGGAACGCTGGAAGTCCCTGTAGATGCGATCGGCGGGTGACAGGGTGAGTCAGCCCGACTGACAGGATCGCCGGAGCGGCCAAATCCAGTATCGGTGCTAATATTGAGTGTAGAGGAGTAAACGACGTCCATGAGTGCATGCGGGTCAGTGAGCAGTCAGAGCGGGAAAAACAGCCCTGCTGTGGCCCTTGAGGAAACCTCACCGGGCACGTCGCCGCGGCAACGTGACCGAGCGATCGGCGGTCGTGGGTCCACGGGGCTGCCGTGGCTGCTGCTTGCAGCGATGCCCTTGGTGGCCATCGGCTGCGGTCCGACGCCGGCGGCATCCTTCCGCCTCAACATGTTCGAAGCATCTCAGCAGCGGCTCAAGCCGTCGCAGGAGCAGCAGGTGGCGACAATTCTTGCCGCCATGTTCGGGTCACCAGATGAGCCTGTCGTCTTGGCGGAAACCGGGCTGGACGAGGCAAAATTGCAACTTGCCGCTGGCCCCGTTCGCAGCGATATCGTCGGCCGGAAAAACGGACTCTACCGCGAGCACTGCGCCCATTGTCACGGGGTGACGGGCGATGGAATGGGGCCAACGGCGGCGTTCCTCAATCCATATCCTCGGGACTATCGACCTGGAGTCTTCAAGTTCAAAAGCACTGAACGGGCCGACAAGCCGACGCATGACGATCTGGTGCTCGTGCTGCGGAATGGGTTGGCCGGCAGTTCTATGCCGTCCTTCGATCTCTTGAGTGAGTCGAAGATCGACGCCCTGGCCGAGTACGTGAAATATCTGAGCATTCGTGGTGAAGTGGAGTTGGCCCTGATGCGGGCCTACTTTGAACTTGATGATGAAGATCAGGGCAAACTCCCTGAGACACGAGAGTTCCTTGTTGAGGAGATTCTTGCGCCGGTTGCCGAAGCCTGGCAGTCAGCAGAGGATGCCGTGATCGATGTGCCGGAGATGCCGGCAGACATTGACTTAGTCGCATCAATTGCAAAAGGTAAAGAGCTTTTCTACGGCAACAAGGCTAACTGTGTGAAATGCCACGGTGTCACCGGCCTTGGGGACGGTCAGGCCAACGACTACGACGACTGGAACAAGGTCGTTCTGCAGGCGCACAAGACGGTGCAGGGAGGACTTGAACAGGCTTCGAAGGCATCAACCTGGGAAATGGATTCGGACGAGTTGTCGGAACACGAGGCAGACCTTGTCTGGCTCGAACGATTCGGCAAGGTCCTCGATGGCAACGCGCTGCAGCCTCGCATGATCCGGCCGCGGAACCTGCGGCAAGGGATTTACCGCGGGGGAATGCGGCCGCTCGACCTTTACTATCGCATTCATGCCGGAATCAACGGAGCGCCGATGCCGGCTGCCAAGGGAACGGTGCCGCCGGAGGATATCTGGCACATCGTCAACTACATTCGCTCACTTCCGTATGACTTCAATGGAACGCTCGGTGTCGATCGCCCGATGGTGGCCCGCGATCGGCTCTAGTTCTGTTGGCCTGCCCCGGAAAATGCCGTTACTGGAGAACGTGAAATGAAACGCCTGTCAGGTCTCTTCTGGAGCATCCTGTTTTTGTTGGTGCCGGTGCTCGGGGTCGCGACTTTTGCAGTGGCGCCCGCCTACGACATCTGGCTTCCCAAGGACGTCTCGGAGCATGGCGCGGCGGTGGATGGGCTGTTCTATTTCATCCTTGGCCTCACCGGGGTTGTGTTTATTGCAACCGAGGTCGTGCTGTTCTGGTTCCTCTGGAAGTACGACGAGTCAAAGGGGAACGGCCCTGTGAAGTACGTCCATGGAAGTCACACGCTGGAGGTGGTCTGGACGATCATTCCGGCCGCAGTCCTGCTGTTCATCTCGATCTATCAGATGAACACTTGGGCTGATGTGAAGATGCGGCGACCCGACATGGCGCCGACGGTCGAGGTAATCGGCAGGCAATTTGAGTGGCGGCTGCGATACCCCGGTCGGGACGGCATGCTCGGCACGCCGGACGACCTGCATCTGGTCAATGACCTCCATTTGCCAATTGACGAAGATATCCTTGTGCAGTTGAAGAGCATGGACGTTCTGCACAGCTTCTTCCTGCCGAATGTTCGCATCAAGCAGGATGCCGTTCCGGGCATGAAGATCCCGGTCTGGTTCAAGGCACGTGAGGAAGGCGTATTTGATATCGTCTGCGCTGAACTCTGCGGCTGGGGGCATTACAAAATGAAGGGTCGGGTCACCTTTGAATCTCGGGAGGCGTTCGATCGCTGGTTGGAGCGAAAGTATGCCGAGCAAGAAGCGACCCAGCCAGAAAGTACCGCGGCCGTTGCCGTTGGGCAGTCTGCTGACAAAGAGTTGTTGGCGAGCAGGTGAGCACCATCTGCGCGTTCAGCGGATTCATCCGAGCAAACCATTTCAGATGGCATTTTTTTCGAAACACGAACAGAGAAACGTCACGAGACGAGAGACGCATGAGTATTCGGTGGGGCAGAAGCCTTTGCTGAAAACCGTGCGAGCCCGGCGAAACGACGCCTTTATCCTGCGAGGTACCCCATGAGCACTGCCGATTCGACTGCCACCAGCGTTCAGCATGCCCCCCATGCTCCGGAAACGGGGCATCATCAGGCAGCGCCCCAGGGCGGGCTCTCAACATTCCTCTCGACCTATGTCTTTTCGAAAGATCACAAGGTCATCGGGCTGCAGTTCCTGTTTTCAACCCTGCTCTGGTTTTTAGTCGGCGGCCTGCTGGCGCTAGCTGTTCGCTGGCAGGTGGCCTGGCCGTGGTCTGACGTGCCAGTGCTCGGGAAGTTGTTTGCCCAGCAGGGCGGCCAGATGGCCCCCGAGTTCTACACCATGCTCTTCACCATGCATGCAACGGTGATGATCTTTCTGGTCATCATTCCGGTGTTGGCAGGGGCCTTCGGCAACTTCCTGATTCCGTTGATGATCGGGGCCGATGACATGGCCTTTCCGACGCTCAACATGCTCAGCTACTGGTTCATGTGGCCGGCCTTTATCGCATTTAGTGCGAGTTTCTTCGTGGAAGGCGGGGCGGCTTCCAGTGGCTGGACGAGTTATCCAACGCTCTCCACCAACGTTAATTCCTCGCCGGGAAGTGGCTGGGGGCAGACGCTCTGGCTGGTCGGGCTCACCTTTGTTGGCGTCTCGTCAATGCTCGGAAGCGTCAATTACATGACCACGATCATTTTGATGCGGGCGCCGGGTATGACCATGTTCCGGCTGCCAATGACGATCTGGGCCATGTTCATCACCGCCGTGCTGCAGGCCTTTGCGCTGCCCGTGCTGACGGCGGCCGGGTTCATGCAGTTGTTTGATCGCACTCTCGGAACCGGCTTTTTCACGCCTGAGGGGAATATCGTCAATAACGCGGTGGCAACGGCCGGCGGTGGCCAGCCGTTGCTCTGGCAGCATCTGTTCTGGTTCTACAGCCACCCGGCGGTCTACATCATGATTTTGCCGGCGATGGGAATGGTGTCCGATATTCTCACCTGCTTTGCCAGAAAGCCGCTGTTCGGCTACCGCCCGATGGTCTACTCGGTGGCAGGGATTGCGGGCCTCGGCTTCATTGTGTGGGGGCACCATATGTTCATGTCGGGGATGAACCCAGCACTTGGTGTCACCTTCATGGTGTCGACGATGATGATTGCTTTGCCGAGCGCGGTGAAAACCTTCAACTGGCTGGGCACGATCTGGGGTGGGAAAATTCAATTCACCACATCAATGCTGTTTGCCTTGTCCTTCGTGTCGATGTTCATCATCGGCGGCCTGTCCGGCATTTTCATGGCGGCTACCCCGGTCGACATCTTCATTCACGACACCTACTTCATTGTGGCCCACTTCCACTACGTCCTCTTTGCCGGGACGGCGATGGGGGTCTGGGCGGCAATCTATTTCTGGTTCCCGAAGATGTTCGGTCGGACGATGAACGAGTTCTGGGGCAAGGTGCACTTCTTTCTGACGTTCATCTTTCTCAACGGTACGTTCTTTACGATGCACATTCTGGGAGCCGTTGGGTTTCCGCGGCGGCTGGCCGATGCCTACCACTACGAGACATTCCACCACCTGCAGCCGCTTAACGCCTTCATGACCTACTGTGCGATCGGTATGGTTGCGACGCAGATTATCTTTGCGGTCAATTTCTTCTGGAGCATGTTCTTCGGTCCAGTTGCGGGCAGGAATCCTTGGAATGCCAACACGCTTGAGTGGACCGCACCTAGTCCTCCAGGTCACGGAAACTTTGATTACCAGCCGGTCGTCTATCGGGGGCCGTACGAGTATTCCGTTCCTGGGGTGGAGCAGGATCACCTCATGCAGACCGATCCACCCAACCCGGAGGCTGCCGCTGCTGCCGCAGCCGCCCACTGATCCCCTAGGTGGTCAGGCCGGTCTGACCGCATGATGTTCCCACGTCCGTCCGCTCTCAGGTAGCCATGACACCAGCACGCACCGTGAACTGGGCACACCCAGTTGCCTGCTGTCTGGTTGGCGTGACAGGGGTCTTGCTGACCTTCGGGGCCATGGTGACCACCTACGAGGCGGCTATGGCAGTGCCTGATTGGCCAGCCACGTATGGCCACAACATGTTTCTGTTTCCTTGGGCGGAATGGTTCTACGGGCCGTGGGATCTCTTCCTTGAGCATGGTCATCGCCTGCTGGGGGCGTTGGTCGGCCTGATTACCTTGGCGCTTACCGCCATTGTCTGGCGAACCACCCAGTCGACTGCCGTGCGTTCGCTCGCCGTTGCCGCTGTTGTGCTGGTTGTGGTGCAGGGGGGGCTCGGGGGGCTGCGGGTGCTGCTCGATGACAAAACGATCGCCAAGGTGCATGCCTGCACCGGGCCACTGTTTTTTGCGGTGGCGGTAGCCCTCGCCACGCTCACCTCCCGCGTGGGACAACGGGCTGATGTGTCGCGGCCGACAGGACAGGGCGGTTTCGCTGCCTGGCTGACGCGGCTGCTGCTGCTGGCTGCCTATGTCCAACTGGTGGCGGGGGCGCAACTGCGGCATCTCGACGCTGCGGTTGGTCCGGCGACCTTTCGCTGGCTGGTCGTGTTGCACCTCATCGGCGCATTGGCGGTCACCGTTCTGAGTCTGGCGGCTGCTGCGGAGGCGTTCGGCTGGATCGGTACTGCCTCATCCATCCGCACCGGCCGCAGGTGGTGGGCGGCTGGCATCGTCGGCCTTGTCGGCGGGCAGGTCGTGCTGGGCTGTGCGGCCTGGGTCGTCAGTTGGGGGCTGCCGTTGGGGTTGTTGCCCGATCGTCTGGCTGCGGTCTTCCCCGAGCCGTCGGCTGTGGTGGTGGCTCGCAGCGGTGGTTCAGCTGCCATCGTGACCGGTCATGTTCTGCTCGGCATGCTCATTCTTGCCGGTAGTGTTGTGCTCTGCATTGTCAGCGGTGGCCTTTCGCAGGCGGCTGACGTGCGCCTGCCGGCGGGCCGGAGGGCGGTGGCATGAACTCGTGCATCTCGTCGGAACAGGCTCTTTCCAGAGGCCCGCTAACCTCTTTGCCCGTTGAGTCGTCGGCGGTCCCTGTCGAACACGTGACCACCCGCGTAAGCATTAGGGCTGACCTTTCGCGGCTTGTCCGTCCACGGATCGCGTTGATGGTGCTGGTCACGGTGTTTGCCGCAGTCTGGCTGACCGCCGGTGTGGGCGAACTCGCCTGGCTCCCCGTGATTGGCTTGCTTACAGGCACGGCGCTGGTGGCGGCCAGTTCCAGCATTGCGAATCAAATTTTGGAGCGGCATTCCGATCGTCTGATGCCCCGCACAGCGGCTCGCCCGCTGGCTTCAGGGCGGCTTTCGCCGGGGCTCGCCTGGCTGCTGACCAGTCTGACGCTGGTGGTTGGCGGCGGCCTCGTCTGGCTGACGGGGGGGCTGTTTGCGACGCTTGCAGCGGTCGCCACATGGTTGGCTTATGTCATCATCTACACGCCGCTGAAGCGTCTGACCCCGCTTAACACAGCGGTGGGGGCTGTGGCTGGAGGGCTGCCGGTTGCCATTGGCTGGTTTGCGGCCGATGGCCCTGCCCGGCTCGCTGCCGGTGATATGGCGGGCGGCCTCGCGGTGGCGGCCCTGGGTACCGTCCTCTACCTCTGGCAATTCCCGCATTTCATGGCAATCGCCTGGCTCTACCGCCGCCAGTACGCTGCTGCTGGCCTCAAGATGTTGACCGTCACCGACCCGTCTGGCCTGCGGGCTGGTGGCCAGTCGCTGGCGGCGGCGCTTGCCATGGTGCCGGTCAGCCTCATGCTCGCGGTTCCGTCAGGCAGTATTCGGCTGTTTCTGGCGGCTGCGACCGCCTCCATCGTTTATGCTGCTGCTGCGGGTTGGTTTGCCATCCAGCGAGATGACCGGGCCGCTCGTTTGCTCCTGTTGACCTCACTCGGTGTGCTGTTGGTTCTGTTGACGGCTGCTATCGCATTTGGTGGCGGGCCGCTTGTTGCCTGAAGTCAAGCGTGCCGCTCTGACGAAAACAACACCGCTGGTCACACTCCTTCCCAATCCACGACGTTTCATCCCACTCCACTCCACCCCACTAAATCCCTCTGATGAACGCATCTGCCGCCTCCATCGGTCACGACGACCACGGTCACCACGGCCCCGTGTTGCAGTACCAACCCGGCCTGCCCCTTTCCCGTGGCAAACTGATCATGTGGCTCTTTCTGTCGACCGAGATCATGTTTTTCGCCGCGTTGCTCGGGAGTTACGTGGTGCTCCGATTTGGTGCGGCAGTCTGGCCCAAGCCGCATCATGTGCATCTGAGTGAGCCAATTGGTGCCCTCAACACCTTTGTTCTGATCTGCTCAAGCGTCACCGTTGTGCTGGCGCTCGAGGCTGCCCGTGCCAACAAGCGATCATTGGCGAAACTCTGGATGCTGGCGACGCTGTTGCTCGGCTCCTTGTTCCTTGGGATCAAGGGCTATGAGTACTCCGCGAAGTTTTCCCACGGGATCTATCCCGCGGCACCTCGGGGCATGATCTACGAGCGGCCCGACCTCTACTACGGCTCGGCAGTTCGTGCCCGCCTGGGGGAACCGGTGATCATCGAACGGATGAAGGAACTCTTTACGGCCCCCGAGGACGCGTTGCGGCCAGAGGAAGTCGCTGGGCGGCGGTCACTCAAGCAGGTTCGCGACATGCTCCAGAGTCCGGATCAGCAGGCCTTCGATCTTGCGGTCGTTGCCGACCAGATCATGCCGCTGCCGGGGGATTCGGCCGAAGGACATAGCCACGGTGGCGGGCTGAACGACACCTTCCCGTGGCTTCAGTTGCCGATGGTCATTCCTGGCGGCAACATGTGGGCCAGCACCTATTTTCTGCTCACTGGGTTCCATGCCATTCACGTCATCGTGGGGCTGATCGTCTTTGCCGTTCTGCTCCTCTATGAATTGGGCCCGAAGCGGGCCGGGATGATCGAAAACGCCGGACTCTATTGGCACTTTGTCGACCTCGTCTGGATCTTCCTGTTTCCCCTGCTGTATCTGTTCTAGTTCCTCGTTGCGGGGCGGTCGTGCCCCGGAGACTCCTGCTGCGAAAGTCTTGCCATGTCTGACTCATCGTCTGATCACCATGCCGCTGCTGCCCATGGGCCTGTCACCTCGCCGGGTGCGTCGCCTGAGGATGTCGGGCACGGCCCCGATGACCACCATGGTGACGGTGGGCACGGAGGGCTTTGGCAGTACCTCGCTGTGTTTGTGGCCCTCTGTTTTTTGACGACGATGTCGTTTCTCACCTACTCACCTTACTGGCCCTGGCGGGATGAACCGCAGGTGGGCTGGGCGTTCATGATGGCAGTCTCCTGCACGAAAGCGCTGCTGGTGGTCCTGTTTTTCATGCATGTTTTGTGGGAGGCAAATTGGAAGTACGTACTCACCATTCCTGCCGCGATGATGGCGATTTTCCTGGCCATCATGCTGATTCCTGACGTCGGCTTCCGAAACCGTATGGTGTCGCAGGAACGGGCCCTCCATATGGCGCGGGGGTCCGACCTGAAACTGCTCGAACAGGCCGCAGCCGGGGAAGCCGACCACGATGGGCATCACGATGCCGGCCATGTGGAGCGTCATGATAACTGAGCAGACCTGTTTGCAGCGTCTCGGAAAGGATTGGCAGGTCGTCACGGGACTGCCTCGCTGGGCCAGCCTGCTCATCGCGCTGGTGGTTCTGGCGGTGGGGTGTGATGCCGCTGATCGGAGGGTGAGTCGGCAGCCAGCGGCTGCAGCGCCGGCGGGTTCGGGCGTTGGAGCAATGGATGACGCTGAGCCGATTCCTGCCCCTGAGGTGATGGCCCCGGGCGCACCGGCGGCTCGGTTTCAGCTGACCGATCAGCAGGGCGAGGCTTTTGATTCATCCGATCTGGCGGGCAAGGTCTGGATGGGCAGCGTTTTCTTTGCCAACTGCCCTGGTCCCTGTTTTCGGGAAAACCAGGCGATCGCTGATATCCTCCGAGAAATTGACGATCCCAATTTTGTTGCCGTCAGCCTCACCTGTGATCCGGAAAATGACACCCCCGCTGCCCTGGCTCATTACGCCGAACGGTTCGAGGCCGATCCCGCCCGCTGGAAGTTCCTCACCGGCGACATCGAGGTGATCAAGCAGGTCGGCACGAAGTCGTTCCTGCTGCCGGTTGAAGTGGGGGTGCATTCGGAGCGAGGGGCTGTCTTTGATCGGCAGGGGCGACTACGGGGCAGTTACCACCTGTTGCAGGAAGACCGGGTCAAGCGACTCAAGGGGTTGATCCGTGACGTGCTTGCCGAGTCCGCTGACGATCTGCCAGCTGCTGGTGACACGCCCGCTGAGGAGACCGCACCGTGACAGCACTGGGGCTGCTGGCGATTCACCCTCTGGCGACGCTCAATGCCGTTCTCAATGCGGTTGCCACGGTCCTACTGGTGGCCGGCTGGGTACTGATCGTTCAGGGGCGGTGGCGGGCCCACCGGGCCGTGATGATGGCCGCCTTCGCCGTCTCGGCCATTTTTCTGGTCTCGTATCTTACCTATCACTATGCAGTTGGCCATGTTTCGTTCGCTGGCACGGGTACCGTACGAATTGTCTACCTCGCCATTTTGCTGACGCACATCGTGCTGGCTGTAGCCGTGCCGGTGCTGGCGGTGGCGATGTTCGTGCTGGCCTGGCGGGGCGCCTGGCGTCAGCACCGACTGCTCGGCCGGATCACGCTGCCGATCTGGCTTTATGTCTCGATTACTGGTGTGGTGATTTACTGGATGGTCTATCACCTCTATCCGTCAGAAACGGCTCCAGACGGGTCGTTGGAGAAGGCCGCAAGCACCCATGCAGAGTTGCGCGTCGCTCCTGAGAATGCGGTGTTTTTTACGGCCCGGCCTCGCCTGCCGGTGGCGTTGCCTACAATAGTGGTATGAGACGTTTCCGCTGGATTGCCCTGTTGACGATTGCCTGTCTGCTCTTTGTGGCGGCCGATGCGATGGCCTGCCCAACCTGCAAGGACGGGCTGCAGGCTGCTGATAGCGAGGGGGCCAACATTGCCCGCGGCTACTTCTACAGCATCCTTCTCATGCTGGCGATGCCCTTCACCTTGGCTGGCTCGTTCGGTTTGTATGTCTGGCGGGAGATGCGTCGCCAGCGGCAGGCAGGCGAGCAGGCTGGCTCAACGCCCCTGCCGTCCAGGCATGAGGCGGGCGTTGATGGCCCTCCGGGCGAACACCATGCAACACACCTGTCAGCGACACCGTTGTAATCAGTCGGGCAGCAGGGGCTGGCGGCTGGCGAGGGCCGCTCTGGTTGCTGGCCTCAGCGTTGCCCTGGTGTCCAGTCCGGGCGTGACCGATGCGGCTTCACCGCAATCGCTGGCAGAGTATCTTGCCGCCTGGGAGTTGACGGCAAAGTCTTGGCAGGAATTGTTTGAGCCAGTTGGTGACGATGGCGTGCCAGATCTGTCGCCGGCAGCAGGCCGGGTTGTTGTCCGGCTGCTTGATCGGCTAAGGGCAGCTCCGCTGGAATGGCAGCAGGCGTGGGCGGCTGACGCAGTTTCGCTTGCTGAGCACCCGGCCGCTGTCTGCCTGCAGGGGTGTGTGCCGGTACGGTTGGCTGGGAAGGTGACTGACGTTCAGCGCATCGACCTCCCCGCAGAGTTGGCTGCGGCAGCCGGCCGGGGTTCTCTCGGCATCGCAAAGGTCGTGCCACCGGCGGGCCGGCCTGTCTGGGTCATGGTGCCGGACCTGCCCAGCCGTCTGTCGATTGGCAGCGGACTGGCGGAACGCGGAGGCGCGATCGCTCTCCTCGTTGCTGATCACGTAGTTGCCGATTCTGGCCCCGTGCCAGCCACTGCGGCCCCCCCGCCGCTGGTGGCGGTGGCAGCGAGCCTCTCCTGGTGGCCCGACACCCCCTTGAGCCGATGCGGGATGGACGCGGGCCTGTTCGACACGGTTCGTGACGGGCGTCCGTTAGAGGCTGCCGAAGCAGAGGCCTTCTACGCGGGCTTGGCTGCCTCGGGGTGCGCCGCCGCTGCTGGTGACAAGCAGCCAGCAGGTCGCAGTATCGTCCCGCTGCTCGATCCGACCCGCAATTGGTTTGCCGAGCACCGTGGCGAGCGGCTGACGATCGAGGGGACAGCTCGTCGCGTCATACGGGTTCCAGTTGACGAGCCCCTCTGGCGGAATCTGCTTGGCCGGGATTACTACTGGGAAATCTTCGTCTTCGTCGCCACGCCGCCTTTGAAGGTTGCCGGCCACCTCCAAGAGTCCTATCCCGTGGTCTGCTGCTGTCTCGACCTGCCGCCGGGGCTTCCGCAGGGCGAGCGAATCAATGAACCGCTCGCAATCGATGCGTTTGCCTTCAAGCGCTACCGCTACCAAACCCGGCGGGGCACCGCCGCCAATCCGCAGGGCCGGCCCCAGGAGGCACCGCTGCTTCTTGCGGCCACGGTGCAATGGCTGCCCGCGCCACAGCCGCTGGGGCTACCTGCCTGGGGGCAATGGCTGCCAGCGGTTGCTGTCGTTGCTGCGATGGGTGGGCTCTTGTGGTCGTTTCTGCGGGCAGGCCGGAGGACTCTGGGGGAACCGTTGCCGGAACGCATTGACCTGCCGGTGTCAGGCGATGACGAGCAGGGGGCGGAGTCGGCTGCAAAACCTCCGGACGGCCGGTCGTTGACTTGTTGAATTTGTCAGATGCGGCACACTGAGGTGCCTGAGTCCTGCCGGTGGTGGCGTGAGGGCGGTCTGGAGCACACGGCTCTTCCCGTCTCTCTAGCTGGCCCAGTGGTGGTTCAGCAGGCGACTTGAATTTCCTTTCCGTCACAGAAAAGAGGCCACAGGCATGCGACGAGCGAAGATTTCGATTATTGGTGCGGGGAATGTCGGGGCCACGACGGCTCACTGGTGCGCTTCGGCAGAGTTGGGCGATGTGGTGTTGCTCGACATTCCGGCCACCGAGGGGATGCCAGCCGGGAAGGCGCTCGACCTGTTCCAGGCATCACCGATTGTCGGGTTTGATGCAAAACTGACCGGGACAACCGACTGGGCAGATACCGCTGGAAGCGACGTGGTGGTCGTGACCGCTGGGATCGCCCGCAAGCCCGGCATGAGTCGGGATGACCTCCTCTCAACCAATGCAAAGATCGTCGGTGCGGTTGCCGAGCAGATTCGTGACTCCAGCCCCGATGCCTTCGTGATTGTCGTCTCCAATCCGCTCGATGCCATGGTGCAGCGTGCCTTCCAGGTCACCGGGTTTCCTCCGGCTCGCGTCATGGGACAAGCGGGCATTCTTGACACCGCCCGGTACCGTGCCTTCCTGGCGATGGAACTTGGTGTGAGCGTTGAAGATATTTCAGCGATTCTGCTCGGTGGTCATGGTGACACTATGGTGCCGATTCCGAGCTGCACCAGCGTGGGGGGGATTCCGGTCACGCAGTTGATTGCTGCGGATCGGCTTGAAGCCATCGTGGATCGAACCCGCACGGGTGGCGCTGAAATCGTCGGCCTGCTCAAGACCGGAAGTGCCTACTACGCGCCGGCTGCAGCCACTGCCCAGATGGTGGAGGCCATTGTCCGGGACAAGAAACGGCTCGTGCCGTGTGCCGCCTTCTGTGATGCTGAGTACGGCGTCGGTGGGCACTTTGTAGGTGTGCCAGTCATTCTTGGTGGCAGCGGCGTTGAGAAAGTGATTGAGCTGTCCCTTTTGCCCGAGGAAAAGGCGGCCCTCGACAAGAGCATCGACGCGGTTCGTGAACTGGTCGGGGCGATGGGGCGGCTCACCGCCTAACCCGCGACGCATCTCGCCAAAACCCCCTCTCCTGCCTTCTCTTCCGGGCTTCGGCCCGGGGGAGGAGGCATTTTCATGCTGCCATTGCTCCGACTCTCGGAGCTGCGTTAGAACCCCGCCCGGTTGAGCAACCGCCGACGGGGAAGCCACGCCCGTGGGCTGCTTTTCCGCATTCTCCAGGCAACATGTCGCGTTGGTACGCAGAGGAACTCGCATGAAACCCCACGTCACGGCACGCCAAGCTTCCTTCGCCGTCAGTCGCCGCCCCGGCCGGAGCCGTTTTCAGGCTGCACTGCCCCTAGATGCCGCTCCGGCTGCTGCGGCCTCCAGTGTCGGTGAGATCTTTCTGCCGCGTGGCTATGAGCCAGGCTATGACTATCCGCTGCTGGTCTGGCTGCCGGCCGCTGATGAGCGTCGCTTTGACCTCGGTCGCACGATGGCCCGGCTGAGCATGCGGAATTATCTCGCGGTGCGAGCCGACGTTTCGGGCGAGGCCGAAGGGTGTTTCCAGGCAATCGATCACATGGTCGATCGCTACACCGTCCACCACCGCCGCATCTATCTGATCGGCACCGGTTCCGGTGGGACCGCAGCGTTCCGGCTGGCCTGCCAGCATGCCGATGCCTTTGCCGGTGTGATTTCATTGGGCGGGCGGTTTCCGCTTGATGAAGGACTGCTGGGCCGACTCGGTGCCGTGCGGCGGCTGCCGATGCTGCTGTGCTGTGGGACTGCGGCTGCCAATGGGTCAATGGCAGCTGATATCGATCGCACCCTACGTCTGTTCCATGCCGCCGGTGGCCTCTTCGGGCTGAGGCTGTACCCGCAGGCAGGTGGTCCGTCGTGGCGCCCGGCGGGCAGCCGGGCTGTGCTGCATGACGTTGATCGCTGGATCATGGACGAGGTCTGCCGAGTCCCCGCTGCCGAGCCGGCCACCACGGTCTGAAAAGTTTCCTCTGGTCGGTTGTCGACCGTCATTCTTCTCTTTGTTTGTGAGGCTGCCATGCGAAACACCATTCCCACACCCCACGCCCGCCGGGCATTTACCGGGCCGTCCCTGCGGGGCGTGCTGCAGGAACTCGTCAGTGACCTGCAGCGTCGTCATGCCGACACCGGCATGCCTTTGCCGCAGATCACCTTTGATGTGGCTGCCGATCATGGCCTGCCCGGTGATGCCGAAGTGGTCAGGAATTTGCTGGAGGGCTGGCTGGCTGATGCTGTCCGGGCGGCGGCGGGCAGTGCTGCCATGGCTCGCTCGGCTGAGGTTGTCATCACCAGCGTTGCCTACGCCGACCGGCTGGAAATCGAAATTGCGGACACGGGGCCGGCAGTCGCCGGTCGGCAGGTGGCGGGCGACATGGTGGCCGGGCGGCTGCGGACTGTGGCAGAGCAGGCGCTACTCGAGCGGCTTCAGGCGACGGTGCGACTCGATGATTGCCCCGAAGGCGGGGTGGCCCTGACGTTGTGCGTGCCGATGCAAGCGACCAAGCGGGCTGCTGCCTGAGCATCACGAGTTTTTTTTCGAACAGCCAGGGAGGCAATGCATGGAGGCGGCACTCACATCTGATTCCGGTCGTCGGCCCGGGTTCACCCCGGCGCAGGTGATGGCTGCAGGTTTGCTGCTGGTCGTCGTGGCGGCGGCTGTCTGGGTGGTTCGGGAGCCTGCTACGCGGGTGGCGGAAGAGGTTGAACTGCTGGCCGGGACTGACCTCGGGCCGGCTGAATTGGCTGTGATCGAGGCAGTCTTCGACCGAGCAGAGTTGGCCGACTACCGGGTGGATGAGGGGCGGGTGTACGTCAACCGCGGCCGGCAGAGCGGCTATCTTCGCGCCTTGGTCGATGCCGGTGCCCTGCCACCTGAATTTGGCGGCAGCCTGCGACGGGCTGTTGAGAGTGACAGTCCGTGGCGGAGCAAGGCGACGCAGGCTGAGTTGTTGCGGATCGCCACGCAGGAGGAACTTGCGCTTGTCATCCGAACCATGCCGGGCATTGAGCAGGCGGCGGTGCTCTATGACCTCGATGCCGGGGGGAGCATCTTTCGGGAAGACCGGGACGCCATTGAGACGGCCAGTGTCAGCGTGCGAACAGAGGCTGGGACGCCGCTCGATCCGCACCGAGTGCAGGCCATTCGGGTGCTGGTTGCCTCATCGATTGCTGGGTTGCGGGCCGATCGGGTGGCAGTCACCGACCTCCGCAGTGGGCAGGTGTTTGATGGGCCGCTGGTCTCCGATGCCGATCTGGTGGCGGGTGATCCTGAGCGGGCCCGGGCGATCGCCTATGAACGGCACGTGGTGGCCAAGATTCGCCAGGCCCTCGCCTTTATTTCCGGGGTGGTTGTTGAGGTGAATGCCTCCGCCATCGAGTCGGCCCCGCAGGCTTCTGAAGCGAGCCCCCAGCGGTTGGTAACTGGGCCCCGAGCAGCTGCCAATACCCCGGCCAGCGTGGGCGGGCAGGTGAGTGCTGGCCCAAAGCAGGCCGCCGCTAGTCGGGTTGTTCAGGTGTCAGTGGCGATCCCTGAAACGTATTTCGCACGACTTCGGGATGAGGTGCCGGCTGCGCCCGACGTCGCCGATCCGACCGCAGCAGAACTCGCCAGGCTTCAGCGACTGGTCGCTGGACTGGTGCCAGCAGCCGCACCCTGGGGGCGGGCCGAAGTCACCATTACCCGGTACCCAGGACGACGTGAGGGCGTCGCTCGACGCGCCGCCCCGCGGTCAGTGCCACTCCAAACCGGTGGTGAGCAGGCCCCTGCCGAGCAAGCCGGTAATGGTCCAGTCAGCGAGCCGGTGCAGGCCGCTCTTTCCTTGCCCGTGCTCGGTCTCCCCTCCGAACGCCTCTTGGTTGTTGCAGGAAGCGCCGGGCTAGCGATCCTTGGCCTGTTGACGTGGCTCTGGGGACGCCGGCCCGCACCACTGGTGGTGCCGTCGACGAGTTCTTCGCGAGATGCGATCGATTGGCCCACGCTCAGCCGGCCAGCGGCCCGGCAGAGTCGACGGGAGACCACATGATCACCAAGCTATCTTTCTGGCGTGGATGCGGTTCCGTGGCTGCCTGCGGTGTTGTCTGGCTGGCCACGATTGGTGCTGGTGCCGAAGGCCCGGCAGCCGACGGACCGGCCGTGCTCGATGTGCCGCAGATCCCTCTGTCGTTTGCTGAGCCGGCAGAGGCGACGGCACCGGAGGCTCGCCCGTTGCCAGCAGCAGGGTTTGCCTTCGACTGGCAGGCCTGGGCGGTGGTTGGCGTGGCAGTGGTGGCTCTCCTGGGGCTGCGGTTGTTCAGTCGCCGGGCGGTGAGTGTGGTGCCGGCCGATGTCTTTGAACTGCTGGGCGAGACGACACTGGGCAATGGTCAGCCGGTTCGCATCGTTCGCTTCGGCCCCAAGACGCTCCTGATTGGAAGTGGCAGCAGTGGACCCATCACCCTGTCGGAACTGGACGATCCGCTGGCGACCGAGTGGATCGCTGCGGCCTGTCGTGGCGAGCAAACCCTGCGGGTGGCCCGTAGGCAGGCAGATCAGTCAGCCGAGCATGGCACCGCGTCACCGCAGCCTCACCGACCAGTTGGCGAACAGATGCTGGGCCGATCCCAACGCCTGTCGCAACCTGAGGTGGCCTGATGAATCGTGCTTGGAGGGCAGGGCGTGGCGGACTGCTGGTCCTGTTCATGGTTGGTGCTGTGTGCGTGAGCGCAGCCGAGAGTGATCGGCCCAGCCTCCCAACGCCTGCGGTAGATGTTGCCGCCAGCCCGCCATCGGTCGAGCCGGCCGGTTCACCATCGATCACTACCGCACCCGATCAAGAGATCGAGCCTTCGGTGGCGGAAGTGGCGGTGCCACCTCTGGCTGAGTCCACATCTGCCGACGATCTGACGGCCCTCACTGGGGTGCTCGACCGCCGCTGGGCCGATCGCCTGCTCCCGGCGGCCTTGACCTTCGGCGTGATGAGCTTGGCGCCGGCGGTCCTGCTGATGACCACCTGCTTTGTGCGGATGTCGGTGGTTTTGTCGTTGACCCGGCAGGCACTCGGCACCGCGAATCTGCCCTCGACACAGATCATCACCTCCCTGGCCCTGTTCCTGTCGGCCTTGGTGATGTGGCCGATCTGGACCGCGGCCTATGAGGCTGGGGTTGAGCCCTATCAGACGGGCCAACTCTCTTGGCAAGAAGCCTATGACCAGGGCAGCCTGCCGATTCGCCGCTGGATGGCCGCCCAGATTGAAGAGGCCGGGAACCGCGAGACGATTGCGATGTTTCTCGAGCGGCACCCGAACGGCCCCCAGCAGGTCCGGAGTTATGACGACATTCCGCTTGAGGTGCTTCTGCCGGCGTTCTTGGTGAGTGAACTGGAAGTGGCATTCATGATCGGCTTCCGGATCCTGCTCCCCTTCCTCGTGCTCGACTGCGTGGTGGCAACGCTGGTGGTTTCGACCGGGCTTGTCATGCTGCCGCCGACCCTGGTGTCACTGCCGTTGAAGCTGCTGGTCTTTGTCATGGCCGATGGCTGGTCGTTGGTCGTCCGAGGCCTGCTCGATGGTGTGCGGCTGGCGGCATCTTCCTGAAAGGCCTGAAACCGGAATGGCTGAAATCGATCTTGTTCAATTGGTTCGCACGGCCTTGCTGGAAGGGGGGCTGGTGCTCGTGCCGGCTCTCGTCGTGGGGTTTGGTGTGGCCCTGGTGGTCGGCCTTATCCAATCAGCAACCGGAATTCATGAGCCCGTTGTCGGCATGGTGCCGCGGCTGGCCGTCATGCTGATGGTGCTGTTCCTGACCGGTGGCTGGATGCTCGATCGGTTCGTCGATCTGTTTCAGACAAGCGTGCTGTCACCGTAGGCGAGGTCTTCCCAGTGATGCCGCTTTCATCGACGCTGCCCCAGCTGGACGGAATGCTCGCGGTCGACTGGCCGCTGGCCGCTGGGGTGGTTGTCGGGGTGCTTACCCGGATTGCCGGCCTGTTGCTCACGGGTGGCCTGCGGCTTTTTCCGGGCGTTCCGGTGCAGGTGCAGGTGGGGCTGCTGGCTGTGCTCGGGGTGGCAGCATCGCCGGCGGCGTTGCTTGCGACCACGCAGGCAGAGACCGCAGTCGTGGTCCCAATCATGCCTGTGCTGGCAACCGAACTGTTGATTGGCTGTGGGCTTGGACTGGCGGTCGCTCTGCTGGTGTCGGTCGCGGAGATGGCGGGCTCGTTGTTGGCAGCGGTTGCGGGGCTCAACTGGGCCGATGCCTTCACGCCCGGAGGCAGTGGCGGCCCGGGCGTGGCCCGGCTCTGTGGCTGGCTGGGGCTGGCGGCGTTTGTCATGGCGGGTGGACAGCAGGTGGCGGTTCGCGGTCTCCTCAACAGTTTCTGGAGGCTGCCGGTTGGAACGGCGGTGACGCCAGCGGCTGTCACACCCCTGTTCGATCGCCTGGTGCACCTGCCGTCGCTCTGTCTCGGTCTAGCCTTTGCGATTGCAGTCCCTGTGCTGGTGGCGGTGATCACCGTGCATGTGACGGCGGCCATTTACCTGCGAGCAGTCTCGCTGACGCCTGGTCCTGGCCTCTTGCAGGGTGTCGCGGCGGCAGTCTTGCTGGGAGGGCTGATCGCGGGGAGTCATCAGTGGACCGGGCCTGTAGGGAGGCTGATCAGGACACCACTTGAGGACACCTTTGAAGCGGTGGGGCCGGTGTCAGGGGCATCGCCTGACCTGCGGGCAGAAGGAGGGTCTCGCTGATGGGAGCCGCCGACCGAACAATTCCCGCGACACCACGCCGCCGGGAACAGGCCCGAGAGCAGGGGCTGGCGCCGACGGCGACAGTGCTTGCCTGGCCGGCGTTGGCTGCGTTGGCGTTTGCCGTCTTTCCGCTCTGGAGCCGGGCGACCATGAAAGCCGCCGTTGCCGTGATCAACGCAGCCGCCGCGGCGGGGCAGCCATCCATCCCGGTTCGCCACTGGCTTGCGCTGGTGCTGCCCACCATCCTGCTTGCAGTAGTTGCGGTGGCAGTGTTTGTGGGGGTACGGCTGCTTCTGGATGGCGCGGCCTGGCGGCTGGGGCGGGCGGCCTTTCAGTGGGAACGCATATCACCGGTGGCCGGCGGCCGCCGGCTGTTTTCCTGGGCAACCCTGCGGCGGGCATGCTTCTCGGCGATTGGCCTAGCGGTACTGCTGGGCGTCGCCTGGCAGGTTGCCCAACCGCTTGGTGGTGTCTTTGACGAGCGGCTGCCTGCCGGTCCGGCCGGACTGGCGGTCACCGAGGGAACCGCAGTGTTCGCTGCTGCGGAGCGGTTCCTCTGGCTGATGCTCGCAGCGGCCGCAGTAGTTGCCGCCGTGCAGTGGGGACTGCAGCGGTTCTCCTTCGAACGTCAGATTCGGATGACTCCCGAGGAGTTTCGCGAGGAGATGCGCAGCCTGCAGGCAGATCCCAAAATCCGCTGGCAGCAGCGGTCGGGCAGCGTCTGATCAGACCCGCAGTTCGCTCTCAGGAGCCCGGTTTGGACAGGCGGCGAGTGCCTCGCGGACCGGCCCCTCCAGAAACTCATCGACCTGCGCCGCTGCTCGGCCTTCCAGTCCTTCCACCGCGATGGCAGCCTTCAGGTCAACACCGGCGAAGAGGGGGTCGCCAGCGAGCCGTTCGACAAGGTCGTTGTCGGCTCCCTCACGCATGCGGGCTGTTGTGGCGTGGCTGTGTTGCCGAATTGCCTCATGCAGTTCCTGGCGGTCCCCGCCGGCAGTGGTTGCCGCCATCAGCAGCCGCTCACTGGCGAGGAAGGGGAGGTGTTGCTCAAGATTCCGCCGGATACCACCCGGCAGCACCACGAGTCCACCGGCAATGTTGGCGTAGATCACCAGTTGCGCATCGGTGGCAAGAAATGCCTGCGGCAGAATCAGCCGTCGCGGTGCCGAGTCATCGAGCGTCCGTTCGTACCATTGCACGGCTGCTGTCTGACCGGCGGTCGCTTGCATTCCCATCACGAACCGCCCAAGGCCGCACATCCGTTCTGCCCGCATCGGATTCCGTTTGTAGGGCATCGCTGATGAGCCGACCTGATCGGTCTCGAAAGGCTCCTCAAGTTCACTCCAGGCGGCAGCCAGCCGGAGGTCGTTTCCAGCCTTGTGGGTCGACTCAGCAATCCCGCCGAGCGCTGCCATGACCTGGGAGTCAACTTTTCTGGGATAGGTCTGGCCGGTCACGGCGTACGAGGCCGTGAAGCCGAGCTTCTGTGAGATCAGGTCGTCGAGTTTCCTGACCTTGGCATGGTCACCCTCGAAGAGTTCCAGGAAACTCGCCTGGGTGCCGGTCGTGCCCTTCGCTCCGCGCGCCCGAAGCAGGCTGCGGCGGTGCAGAACCTCCTCGAGGTCGAGCAGCAGGTCCTGAATCCAGAGGCAGATCCGCTTGCCAATGGTGGTCGGCTGGGCCGGCTGCAGATGAGTGCGGCCAAGGCAGATCAGGCTGCGGGTTTCCCGGGCTCGGTCAGCGAGCCGCTCAATCACGGTG
>WTHB01000186.1 GCA_011523305.1 Planctomycetaceae bacterium
ACGGCTCTTACACCAAACAGCCGGAAAACTGCCGCCGAAAAGTTACGATGCTCAAGGACGCGGCCCAGCGGCTGTTGACTCGGCAGGTGAAAGATGAAAACCACACCGCGCCAGGCCACGCTGCACGTGCGGACTAGCATGGACGTACCGCCAGATCAGTTGCGTCGCGTAGTTTTCAAACATCAAGGCGACAATTCCCTTATCGATCGCCAGATACGACCTGCCGACCCAGGGCCGATCCCCCTCTGCCTTGGTCTGAAAACTGTAGGCATCGTAGAGCCCATACTTCCCCACAAGCCCGGGGATGGTCAGCATGTGCTCAAGCGCCGCCTTGGACCGCTCCGGCGTGAACACCACAAAGCCGAGTGGGCCGTACGGGGCGACTGTTCCGTCCATCTTCAGGAAACTGCGGTCGGCCGGCAGTGAGCCGTAGTGGCCTGAGTAACCATCGGTCGGGCTCATGCTCGCTGACATGCCCCAGGAATTCGGGCCGAGCCCTTTGACCTGATCGGCCGAGTCGATGGCAAACCGCTGGGCAGCGAGCGCAGCCTGCCGGGAGTTTTCAAACCAGTTTCGGCCCTTGGCATCGATCATGGCGCGAAAGTCGAGAAAGCAGTGACTCCATTGGTAGACAAAGGCAGAACCGGTGCGGCAGTAGATGAAAGGCGGTCCCTTGTAGGATCCGACTGGTGTCTTCATTGCCGCATAGGGCCTGCTGTCTGTCGCATACGCTGGCCGTGGAGCACCTGCGGCCAGCACATACATGATCAGGTGCTCAGAGTAGGCGGCCCAGTGGCCAAACATCCCCTGCTCGTTCACCTGCTTTCCGGGTGGCACCACCTCAGGATGGCAAGCCATGAAAAAATGGTGCTGATCTTTATCGAGAAACCAGTTCCAGTCGATCCGCTCATAGAGCTGCTCCGCTTTCACACGGACCTGACCTCCGAAATATTCCCCCGCCATCAGGGCTCCGGCAATCATCGTCGCCGTTGACATGTTGGAGACTTCCACGCCAGCGGCCCGCCAGCCACGCTGCCCTGACTCAACATCGACGAAGTGATAGAAGAAGCCATGAAAGTGTTGCAGATGAAGCAGGCTGTCGAGTGCCGCCAGCACCCGCTTCCGCGCCGGCTCTCGCTCTACCCAGCCGCGTTCCACTCCAAGCACAATTACAGGGAAATAGAAGCCCTGGCTTTCGATTGCCAGGGGCATGTGTCGCTTCAGCCCTACGTAGTCCCCGGCATTGAGGCCATGGGTGGGAAGCGTTGCGTCAGCGACCCATTCGTTCCAAAAAAAGTTGAAGCAGCCCCGAAGTTCGGCCTCCATCGCGGGTGTCAGCGTTCTCGGTGTCACCGCAACGGGGAAGCCTGCGGCATCTTTCGGACGAGATAGCTCGTCCGGCAGTTCGGCAGACATCTGGCCGCATGCCAACATCCAACACGCAAGTACAAATGACCTTGTATGCACACGACGACCCCGAGACCTGTTTCTTGGCCGTCGGCTTCCGTGAGCCGCGTCCCAACGGCCCGCAGCACACGGCTCGTGAGGCTCGGCGACCGCAGGCGGCATGCTTTTTATCACGGAAGGTTCCGAATCTTCACTTCATCGATTGCAAACGAAAGCCGATAGGGGGTGTCGCCATGTGCTGTAACGACGATCTCATGAGGATCGCCGTCGCTAAAGGCCGACAAAGCCAACTCCCGCCACTCACTCGCTGCAGACTGCTGTGGCGAGGCAATCATGAACCTCCAACGTTTCTTGGCTGGATCGATGGTGACCGCCAGGCGGAACGGCTCCCACCAGCCCACCAAAGGCCCGTCATTCCCTGCGATATCCGGAGTCTCTGTCATTGGCTGAGCAACCTGCCACCGCAACCTCGCCGCCTCTCTCTCTGGCAGGGCCCGCACTGCCCAAGCGGGCTGTCCGGTCACTTCTTCCTGCTCGCCCACGAAACCAGCCACCTCAAAACAGTTGACAAATGATGGGTTGGATTGGATCCGCACCAGGCATTCAATCGTGTACGGTCGCTCGACCGAGAATGCATCGAGAGACCCATACGACCGCCGCACCTGCAGCCTGGCCTCGGCAGCACTGGGCGGAATGGCTCCCAGAAACTCCAGATACCATTCTGCTCCCGGGTGGAGTGGCTGCTTGTTCGTAATTGAAGCCGCTTCACCCCCTCCCGCAGGATCGGCCACAACCTGCCACGCACCGAGCCAGCCAGCTCCAGCTGAGCCCGGAAAAGGCCCCGTCGCTGACCCAGGCCCGAAGGGCTCCCAGACAATGCGATAGCCGCGAATGGCGTCCCGCGGCTCCTCGAAGGGAGTTAACGAAAACTGCGGACGGGCAACACCAGCGGCCGAAATCGTTGCGCCTTGCCCCTGCGTGAGGGTCTCGCGGACGCCGCCGTCGCGAGACACCAACTGCACCTCTCCGTCGAACACGCTGAGTGTCGTTTCACCGGCGTCGTCCACACGTGCCCCGAACTCGGTTCCAAGGTCGGTAATTTCGGCCCCCGGGGTGTCGAGCCGAAACCCTTCTGCACCCTCCGGCGCATAGGCAACGAATGTGCCTGCAATCAGCCGCGCCTGATCGCCTGAAATCAGCTGAACCTCAGCTGGCCCGACAATCGACGCGACAACTCCCCCCACAAACCTGACCCGAACAGTCCCCTGCTGAAAACGCAGCACGCCTTCGGCCAGCCGATCGCCAAGGCGTCGCTCATACCCCGGAAGCCAGCGAACTCCTTTGAGCCCGGTGATCTCCACAACCGCCCCCGCGAGGCTGTTGCCATCACGCTCAAAGCTTGGCCCCGTTGATTCAAACCGACTCGCCACTCCGCCGCTCGGCTCCGGCAGCGAGTCGCTGGCCAGACCCGCCGTTCGTACCGACCAGACCCGGAGCCCACCCAGCGTTGCCACCAGCAGCAGCGTGGCTAACACGACAAGGCCAGTCACGCGACTCTCGCTGCGTTCCCACAACGCTGACGAGCGGACTGCGGATCGCGGCTCATCGATGACTTCCTCCGCACCTGCCGGCCCACCCAAGCTGACAATCGTCCCCTCAACAGCAACCGCCTGCGGCGCTGCCAGGCTCCTCGTCAGCAGGTAATCAAGCCGCGCCTGCCGGGCAAACTCGGCAGCATTTTCCGGTGACTGTTGCAGCCAGGCCGTCAACTCTTCCACCTCAGCCGCTGACAGGTCGTCGTCAAAATACCGGCTGATCAGCGGGCCCATGCTCATCATCTGGAAGCCTCCCCTGATTCACCGGTTGTTTCAAGGCAGGCCCGCAGCAGTGCTCTGGCCCGATGGAGCATCACCGTCGCCGCGTTTGCCGTCATGCCCAGATGCTCCGCAATTTTTTTTGGCTTCCAGTCGTTTGTGTACCGAAGCCCGATCGCTTCCCGGGCCCGTGGTGCCAGCTCCTTGAGACAACGCTCGAGCCGCTGCATGAGAGCGGCGTCAACTTCCTCCTGGACAAACGCCTCGGCCACACTCTCAGCCGCCTCCCCAAGCATGAGCGGCGCTGCTGCCCGCCCCTGACGTCGGGCATGATCAATCACGCAGTGCTTCGCGATCGTCATAGCCCAAGGCAAAAACGGGCGGCTGGTATCGAACTGGTGATAGCGTTCCACGACTCGCTCCGCCGTTTGCTGCAGCAACTCATCTGCATCATGCGAATTTCGGACCAATGACTGGATGAAGGCTGCAACTGTTGGCTGCGCCCTCGTCCAGTGAGCCGTCATCGACTTGACGGCCTCACTATCAAACGGCCGCTCGCCCATTCGAAAACCTCGCCAGCCTTATCGACTACTTAGCCGCTGTTGAAAGACCGAAGTCAATTGGCTCGCCACCTGCGACAACAGTAGCCGTCAGCTTTCCCTCACCACGGGAATAGAACAGGGGCACCACCTCACGAACATCCTGCTCAGGAAACCCACCGGCGTCTTTCTTGCCCGTTTCCGTAACAACTGTCTTGCGAATGGTGACGTTGTACTCACCAGGAATTGCCCCTGAGTAGCCCGGCAGATAACGCAACTGGTATTCGCCCGAATCCGATGTCACAGCCGACGCACTGCGACCCCCTCCATCTTGTCGAGCGAATGTTACCGTCGCACCAGCGAGCGGCTCGCCGTCGAGCGTTACCGTCCCCTGCACAGCGGCCAGCCGAGGTACTTTTTTGCCGGAGCAACCGGACAATAGAGAGGCAAACAAGCCAAGGAACGCCAGAAAAAACGCGCACGAACACGGCTTGCCCAGTAGCCCCCCTAGCCGCAATGCATTCGACATCAGCAAAACCTCCTACGGATTCCCGTCGTTTCTCATGCTGAGGTTACGAAAGGCAGCTGCTGGAATCTGTTCGACTATGAACGCGGTTGAGCCATCAGCATTCACAAAGCAGGCCCCACCTGGATGCTTGCTGCTGTAGGAATCAACTGCCTCACCATGAATCGCACCAGTTGGGTTCTGACCAGGTGAACCAGCATTGATCACCATCGTTCCAGCACTGTCAAAAAAAGTGAGAACTTTATTGAGAATTCCTGTCGCCTGCGGATTATTCATGGTCACCCACTCGTCAACTCCCGACCAGAGCGAGGCACCATGATTGCCGTGGTAATTGTCTTCGTAGTCACGTTCCCCAGCAAGCAGTGTCTTACTCGTGCCATCGAGAACGTCATTGATCCGTATCGGTGCCCCGGGGATGAGCGTTCCCGTATGGGCGGCCTTGAACTTAGCAAAGTTATCGGTTGTTTCTGGCATGTTGAAACACTGCCTACCGCTCGGAGCGCTATTTAGGCTACTCCCTGCATTCCCAACATAATTTGAAGTGCCTGCATGATTCCAAACGGTTTGGGGCGGCTCATTGGGGGCCACCATTCTCAATTCATTCAGGTCCGGACTCACATCCGAAGGACACCGAAAGCTTGCCAATGCTCTTTGAACCTGGCTTCTCTTCGTCCGAGGAGCGGTGATGTTCATTTGAAGGCTATCATTGAGCGCTGCCTCTTCCATAAAGGCAAGTATTCTCGCTCCCCATCCCCAGCCCATCACTCTCTCATTGCTGGAACCACCTCCAGCATCAACCTCTTTCACGTTTGAGCAATTAACTCCAATCGGAAATTCCTGATTGACGTCGTGATAGTTGTGAATTGCCACGCCGATCTGCTTCAGGTTGTTGATGCAGGTGCTTCTGCGGGCGGCCTCGCGGGCCTGCTGAACGGCGGGCAGAAGCAAGCCAACCAATACGCCGATAATGGCGATCACCACCAGCAGTTCAATGAGCGTAAAACCACGACGGCGGGGCGACGTGCACATCTGCCCGGAAAGACTGCGACTCATTGGAAAATCCCCCAAAAAGAAAAAATGGACATAGCAACTCAACGAGGCTGCGAACGCAGCACGGTTGCACGCTCTCGTTTGAAGGAGTACGAAATCGCCAGCAAATTCTTACAGCGGCTTGAGAACGCCCTTGAATCCCCCAAAACCGCACGACACAGCCATAAAAAAGCGAAGCCCGCCTACTGTCGGGGGCTTCGCTACTTGCTGACGATCAATTGAGCCGTTGAGGGCCAGGCAACTCCCTCCGTCACGACCGTTCAGGCGTCGATCTCGTAACCCTTGCGGTATTCGCGGCCTAGGAAGCTGCTGGCTTGGTCGTCGCCGATGATTTCTCGCTTGGCGGCATCCCACTTCAGCTCCCGGCCCAGCCGCATGGCAATGTTGCCGAGGTGGCAGATCTCCAGCATCCGGTTGTG
>WTHB01000049.1 GCA_011523305.1 Planctomycetaceae bacterium
ATTCTGGGGGTCAAGGGGCTGGGGGGATTCCACCTCGCTCGTGATGCCACGGGGCCGGCGGTGGCGGAACTCCGTCGGCGCAAGCATCGTGAGGGAAAGCCGCTGGCGGTGTTCTGTGAATCGGTGGCCGCGGCAGAACGGTTTGCTGTTGTCAGTGAGCAAGAGCGACGGCTGCTGGAGAGTCGGGCGCGGCCGATTGTGTTGGTGCGGAAGCGGTCCGGTAGCGGGCTCTTGGCGGCGGAGGTGGCCCCCGACAACGACTTTGTTGGCGTGATGCTGCCGTGCCTGCCGCTGCAGCAGCAGCTTGCCGCTGGCATGCCGCCGCTGGTGATGACCAGTGCCAACCTTTCAGAAGAGCCGATTGCCTGGCAGAACCATCAGGCTGTGACGAAGCTAGAGCCGCTGGTTGACGGCCTGCTGCTGCATGATCGCGAGATCGTGATTCCGTGTGATGACTCGGTGGTGCGGAGTGTGGCCGGAGCCGTGCTGCCGATTCGGCGGAGTCGTGGCTTCGCCCCGTTGCCCATTCGGCTGCCGGTTGGCGGTCCTTCCATCCTGGCTGTTGGGGGGGAGTTGAAGGCGGCGGTCTGTCTCAGGCGGGGTGACCAAGCCTTTCTCAGCCAGCACATCGGAGATGTTGGCAATCTGGAGACCCTGGCTGTGCTTGAGACCACGGTGGAGCATCTCTGCCGGCTGTTCGCCGTTCGACCGGAAGTGGTGGTCGCCGACCTGCACCCGGGCTACCTATCGGCAAACTGGGCGGAAGCGTATGCCAACCGTCACGGCGTGCCGCTGGTGCGGGTGCAGCATCATGAAGCTCATGCAGCAGCCTTGCTGGGAGAGCACGGTCATTTAGTCGACGGGGAGGAGCGGCTGGCCGTTGCCTGTTTTGATGGCACGGGGTATGGCTGGGATGGCTCGATCTGGGGAGGGGAGGTCTTTGTCTCGGGACAGGAGGGACTAACGCGGGTAGCGACGCTTGCGTCATTCACGCTCCCGGGAGGAGATGCCTGTATTCGTCAGCCCTGGCGGACCGCGCTCGCAGTGCTGCATGCTGCCGGAATCAGTTGGGATGAACGGCTGCCCTGTGTTGCAGCCTGTGTTGCGGCCGCCGGTGCGAACGGCCAGCGGGTGCTCAGGCGGCAGCAGGAGACGGGCCTCAACTGCACTTCAGCATCGAGCATGGGCCGGCTTTTCGATGCAGTGGCGTCCATTCTTGGCATCAAGCAGGAGGTGACCTACGAGGCGGAGGCGGCCTTGCGGCTGGAAGCGGTGGCAGGGGAGGCGAGCCGGGGGGCACTGCAGTACCGGTTCACGATTGATAAAACCGGGCCGCTCCCCTGGCAGATCGGCTGGCATGGGGTTATGTCAGCGATCGTCGCCGACATGCTGGCGCGGGAGAGCGTTGCCGGAATCGCCGCTGGATTCCACGAGGCGGTGGCTGAACTGCTTGTGGAATTGGCCGGGCAGTTGCAGGCGAGTGGGCTTGCCGATGGTGGTCTGGGCCTGTCGGGAGGCGTTTTCCAGAACGCCCGGCTCGTGGAGCGAGCGTGTGAACGTCTTCAGACTGAAGGCCACGAGGTGCTTCTGCATCATCAGGTGCCTGCCAATGATGGTGGGCTTGCCTATGGGCAGGCCGTGCTCGCTGGCTTGCCGAGTGCATCCCGCCGGTTGGCGAGATAGTCGAGCCAGTCGTCGAGCCCAGCCCCGGTCTTTGCGGATGTTTCAAAAACGGTCATGCCCGGCCTGACCGATTCAATGTTGGTGAGCGCACGGGCACGATCAAAATCACACGCGGTCGCCAGGTCGCATTTGGTAATCGCTGCGACATCAGCCGTGTTGAACAGACCGGGGTACTTCAGCGGCTTGTCCTCGCCTTCGGTGACAGAAAGCAGTGCCAGCCGAACGTGTTCCCCCAGATCCCAACTCGTTGGGCAGACGAGGTTGCCGACGTTCTCAATGAACAGATAGCCAAACTCAGCCAGATTCCAGTCGGCTAACTCTCGCTCGACCATGTCAGCCTCCAGATGGCAGAGGCCATGCGTCATGATCTGCCGGACCGGCGCACCGCTGGCCGCGAGTCGGCGGGCGTCGTTGTCTGTCTCGAGGTCACCAACGATTGCCGCTACCGTCTCACCCCGGTCGCGGAGCCGTCGCAGGGTTTCCAGCAGGAAGGAGGTTTTGCCGGTGCCTGGGCTGGAGACAAGGTTCACGACGAGCAGGCCGAGTGACTCAAACTGGTGCCGCATCGCGCGGGCGGTCTCATCGTTTTTCTTGAGAATCTTTGTCCGAACTTCAAGAATGCGTGGTGTGCCCATCAGGTGTCTCGTTGTCGGGGGTGTCGAGGGTGATGCTTTCGATGTCGAGTTCACGGCCGGCACGGATGTCCCCGCTGCGGGTACCACACATGGGGCACGCGAGGTGCTGGATCCCGGACAGATCCTGTTCATTCTCGCAGGTTGGGCACCAGATCCGGACCGGCACGGGAATGATGGTGAGCGTTGCCTCAGCCGACGGTGTTCCGGCCCGGATCAGTTCAAAACTATACCGCAGGGCCTCCTCGTGGACGCAGGTCAGCCGGCCAATTCGAAGCGTTATGCTGAGAACACGGCTGGCTCCGTGCTCAAGAGCTAGGTCAGACGCAGTGGTGAGGACGCTGGTGGCGATGGAGAGTTCGTGCACAGGGAGAGCCTTAGCCAAAAGGGCCGTTGCTGGCACCGGTGGTGATCCCCGATAATACCGATGGAGCGTCACCCAGGGCGAATCAATCCGGGCTTTTGCGCAACTGTCTTCCGCTTGGAAAATTGCCATGCCTCTTGTACAGCCGCCAGGTCAGTCAGCCGCCGCAGGAAAGCAAGTGTCGGTGGTTGCCGGCCACCGGCGTGTCGTTGGCTGTGGAAATCTCTATACGGGGGATGATGCGGCTGGTCCGTTGGTCATTCAGCGATTGGCGGCGATGGAACTGCCTGCGAATGTGGAGTGCCGTGACGTTGGCACCAGCGGCATCGATGCGGCACTGGCGTTTCAGGGGGCCGCGGATGTCATCATTGTCGATGCCTGTCGGTCGGGCCGGACACCTGGTTCAATTATTGAACTCGGGCAGGAAGAGTTGGCTGCCTGGGCCGAGTCTGCTCCGCCTAATTTTCATACGCTGCGCTGGGATCAGGCTGTTGCTGTTAGTCGCCGCCTTTGGAACACCATGCCCCGCCGATTGACCATCTTCCTGATCGAAGGCGAGACATTTGAACTTGGAGCCCCGCTGACACCGGCAGTCTCTCGGGCCGTCACGGACTTGGCTGACGGGATTGCAGCGCGGCTCGCCCGGCCAGGTTTGCCAAGACGCCCAGCAGCAAACCATGCAGATTGCCCAGGAGAATCCTGAGATGTGTCTTGCCGTGCCCGGACGGGTTGAATCGATCTACGAAGCCCAGGGGACGCGGATGGGACGGGTTGATTTTGGTGGGGTGGTGAAGGAGGTCTGTCTGGCCTGTGTGCCGGACGTTGCTATCGGAGACTTCGCGCTGGTGCATGCCGGTTTGGCCATCAGCACGATTGATGAGTTGGCGGCCCAAGAGACGCTGCGAACCTTGGATGACCTCGGTCTGCTTGATGAAGAACGCGAGGAACTACAGCAGACCGATTGTCCGGTTGATCTCGGGAGCGGGGGACTCTCCCGATGAAACACCTGACAGAATACCGTGATGCCCCCATGGCCCGCCGGCTGGCGGCTGAGATTGGGCGTGTCGTCACCCGGCGTTGGTCAATCATGGAAATTTGTGGCGGCCAGACTCACTCAATCATTCGGAATGGGATCGATCAACTGCTGCCAGCCAACATCGAACTGATCCATGGCCCCGGCTGTCCTGTCTGCGTCACGCCGGTCGAGGTGATCGATCGGGCGGTGGCGATTGCGAGGCGGCCTGAGGTGATCGTCTGTTCCTTCGGCGACATGCTGCGGGTGCCCGGCTCGCAGGATAGCCTGCTCGACGTGAAGGGGAGCGGGGGCGATGTCCGCGTCGTCTATTCGCCGCTTGATGCGGTGAAACTGGCCGCCGCCAATCCTCACCGGCAGGTGGTCTTTCTGGCCATCGGCTTTGAGACGACCGCGCCGGCCAATGCCATGGCAGCGAAGATCGCCCACCAGCAGGGGCTTGAGAACTTCTCATTGCTGGTCTCCCACGTGCTGGTGCCACCGGCGATTCGCGGCATCATGACCTCACCCGGCTGTCGGGTGCAGGCTTTCCTGGCGGCGGGGCATGTCTGTAGTGTGATGGGCACGCGGCAGTATCCGCCGCTGGCGGCAGAGTTTGGCGTGCCGATCGTGGTAACCGGATTTGAGCCACTCGACCTGCTTGAGGGCATCCGCCAGGTCGTGGTGCAACTGGAGGCGGGCCGGGCGGAGTGTGAGAACGCCTACCCCCGGGTGGTCACCGAGGCGGGGAACACCGTAGCCCAGCAACTGCTGGCCGAGGTCTTCGAGCCCTGCGACCGCCGCTGGCGGGGGATCGGGATGATTCTGCACAGTGGCTGGCAGCTGACGGCAGCCTATCAGCACCTCGATGCTGAGCGGCGGTTTGGCGTGGGTGATCTGCATGCCGCTGAGTCACCGCTCTGCAAAAGTGGCGAGGTGCTCAAGGGCACGCTCAAGCCAAATCAGTGCCCTGCCTTCGGCCGCGAGTGCACACCGCGGACACCGCTGGGGGCGACGATGGTGTCGAGTGAAGGTGCTTGTGCAGCCTACTATCACTATCGGTCTGAGCAGCCGTCGACTGCGGCAGCGGTAGGAGGATCCTGATGCCTGAGCCCATGGCTCCCGCCGACTTCGGAAACTTTTCTTGCCCCTCAGCCCAGGGCGATTCGCCGCAGGTGCTGCTGGGCCACGGCGGTGGTGGAGCGATGTCACGGGAGCTGCTTGAGCAGGTTTTCCTGCCGACCTTCGGCAACCCGGTCCTTGAGCGGCTGGGTGATTCGGCCGTGCTTGACGGGCTAACGCTCGTGGCGGGAGAGCGGCTCGCTTTCGCGACCGACTCGCATGTGGTGCAGCCGCTGGTCTTTCCCGGTGGGTCGATTGGCGAACTGGCCGTCCACGGCACGGTCAACGACCTGGCGATGAGTGGGGCGGTCCCGCGGTTTCTTTCAGCTGGCTTCATTATCGAGGAGGGGCTCGCGATCGCCGAACTGACAGAGCTTGCCCGCCGGATGGGGGCAGCCGCTCGGGCAGCTGGTGTGCAGATCGTCGCGGGGGACACCAAGGTGGTTGAGCGGGGCCGCGGCGATGGCCTCATCATCAACACCGCCGGCATCGGCGTGGTACCAGCGGGCGTCTCACTCAGCGCTGCGGCTGTTGAACCCGGCGACACGATCCTGCTGAGTGGCACGATCGCCGATCACGGCATGGCGATTATGAGCGTACGGGAGGGGCTTGGCTTCGAAGCCGAGATTGCCAGTGATTCAGCTGCCTTGCATAGCCTGGTCGCTGAGATGCTGGCGGTCTGTCCACAGCTGCGGCTGCTCCGGGATCCCACCCGGGGGGGCGTGGCGGCCAGCCTCAATGAGATTGCCGGCCAGACCACCCTGGGTATCGAGATCGACGAGGCGGCAATCCCGGTGGCCCCGGCGGTGGCTCATGCCTGTGAACTACTCGGGCTTGATCCCTTGCAGGTGGCCAACGAAGGCAAGCTGCTTGCGGTGGTGCC
>WTHB01000129.1 GCA_011523305.1 Planctomycetaceae bacterium
GATCGGCACCCCCATGCCATTGAGCAGCAGCCAGAGGGGCAGTTCGGCTGCCGTCGTCAGTTGGGCTGAGCTCCCCCTGGCAGCCGAACTGCCCCTCTGGCTGCTGCTCAATGGCATGGGGGTGCCGATCTGCACCGCAGCAGCGCGGCAGCTCGGCGGAGCCAAAGACCCCGGGTCGATTGTGCTTGATGAGGCCACGGCCATGCCGCTGGTGCTGCTGGTCGTGCCGGTAGCCGACAGGACGTGGATGATCGGACTGCTCGCCTTCGGCCTCTTCCGGCTCTTCGACATCACCAAGCCCCCGCCCTGTCGACAGGTTGAGCGGCTGCCCGCCGGGCTTGGCATCATGGCTGACGACTGGGCTGCAGCCGGTCTGGCAGCCGCCACGCTGACCGTGGCAACGCGGCTTGTGCTCTGACCCGCCGCGGGAACGTCTCAGCTCAGCAGCCGGTCGATCTCTCCCGCCTGAAGGGCGTAGGTGAAGGCCGAGGCGTCGCGATAGACCGCCTGACTGGTGATCTGGACCACCCAGTTGTGCACCAACGGCGTAATCGTCACCACGACGCGGGCGTGCTGATGGGCTTCCCACATTTCGATGGCAGTGCCCATCGAGGCCTCAGGCACATACGCAATCAGCAGGTCAAACTGCCGGCACATTTCGATGTGCCCCACAAAGACTTCACGGGCCCGTCGCCGGTCGTAGCCCACCGACGTGGCATGGTTGGCAAACGGGTCGTAGACTTCAGCCTCAGGCCAGTGTCGCTGCACGATATCAGCAAGTGACCCTCGGTATGACTGGTCATGAACCAGTGCCGCCACATGTGAGCCCTGCATAATTCCCGCAAGAAAGACCTTCATGGCACGCTCCCGCTCCAAACCTGCTTCGTCATCGTCCCGGCGAGCCACTCGGCCGTCACGAGGCTCTGCCCGATCCGCACTCTCGCCGAAGGCCGCCGCCCCTGACAAGTCGGCTGCCCCCACACCGAATCTGAAGGCGGCCCGCGCGACAGTGATGAACCTGCTGCCGATCCCGGGCATTTCCGGTCAGGAGCGTCAGGTTGCCGAGACCATCCGGCAGAAACTCCTGGCAGCGGGCTGTCCGGCCTCAGCCATTGCGTTCGACAAGGCCAACACCAAGACACCCCTGAAAGGTGCGTGCGGCAATCTGATCGTCAAACTACCGGGAACCCACCGGGCACCGCGACGGCTCCTGATGGCCCACATGGACACCGTACCGGTCTGCGAAGGAACCAAACCGGTGGTGAAGGGTGACGTGGTCCGAAGCGGCAACCCGGCCACGGGCCTAGGGGCTGATGACCGAGCCGGCTGCGGCGTCGTGCTGAGCACAGCGATCGAGATTCTCACCCGGAAGCTTGCTCATCCTCCTCTGACGTTTCTGTTTGCCATTCAGGAAGAGGTCGGGCTGTGGGGAGCCCGCTTCGTCAAGGCAACCGACCTCGGCCGGCCGAAACTGGCCTTCAATTTTGACGGCGGTGCCGTCGACAAGTTGACCATTGGTGCCACCGGTGGTGAACGACTCGACATCGTCGTTGATGGCATTCCCAGTCATGCTGGCGTCGCCCCGGAACAGGGCGTCTCAGCGATTGCCATCGCGTCGCTGGCCATCGCCTCGCTGGTGCAAGACGGCTGGCATGGGCTGGTCAACAAGGGAGGCAAGCGGGGCACGAGCAACGTTGGCGTCATCAATGCCGGTGCCGCCACCAACGTGGTCGCAGAACGCGCGGCGATCCGGGCTGAGGCCCGCGGGCATGACCCCGCCTTCCGGAACCGGATTGTGACGGCGATTGAGAAAGCCTTCACCAAGGCCGTCCGGCAGGTGAAGTCAGCCTCGGGCAAGACCGGCAGTGTGGCGATCACGGGACGACTTGACTACGAGGCCTTCCGACTCGATGAGCAGGAACCCTCCGTCGTTGCCGCCCGGGAGGCCTTGGAGGCTATCGGCTACACGCCACGGTTTGACATCTCCAACGGCGGGCTCGATGCCAACTGGATGGCAGCCAACGGCATTCCGACCGTCACCCTCGGCTGTGGCCAGAATGACATTCACACCACGCAAGAGTGGCTCGACCTGAAAACGTACGACGCAGCCTGTACGGTCGCGCTGCGGCTCGCCACCGGAAACTGACCGGGCCGCCGCACCACGGCACGAGAAACGAGACTGCCAGCCGCAACACTGACAGGGCTGTGCCGTTGAACCCATCACGGCCCGACAGCAGAGCGAAAGCACAGGACGGCATGCGACGGTGGAAGATCGGCATTGTGGGAGGCGGGCCCGGCGGGCTCTTGACCGCGTTTTTTCTCGAGCGGCTTGCACCACACCCGCCGGCCATGACGATTTTTGAGGCCAGTAGCCGGCTTGGCGGCAAAGTACTCACCGAACAGTTTTCCGCCGAGGGGCCACGGTACGAAGCTGGTGCGGCAGAACTCTACGACTATTCAGCCATTGATCATGATCCGCTGAGGGAACTGGTCGAAGAACTCCGACTGCCCACCCTGCCGATGGGAGGCACCGCCATCCACTGCGGCGGCCGAATGCTGGGCACCCTGGAGGATGTGCACGACCATCTCGGCCCGCAGGTCCAGCAAAGTCTGACGGCCTTTGACCAACGGGCAAAGGCGGAGGTCTCACCACGCGAGTTCTACGATGCCATCCACGCCACCCCGCAGCCCGGCCGCTCGTCGAAGGCCTGCCCTGCTCGGTTTCGTGACACGCTGAACCAACTGCCACCCGCCACGCAGCAATTCATCGAGCAGGTGATTCACAGTGACCTCGCCACGGAACCGGCCGACACCAGTCATCACTATGGTCTCGACAACTATCTGATGAATGACCCCGCCTACATGCGGCTCTACTGCATTGCCGGCGGCAACGAGCAGCTGATCGAACGCCTGGCAGCACGGCTTTCGGCCACCATCCGGCGCGATCATCGGGTGACAGTCGTGAGCAGCACCGCTTCCGACGGCGTCACACTGACATGGCACGACGGCCAGAACGATGGCCACGAGCACTTCGATGCAGTTGTGCTGGCCCTGCCGATCGAGCCTCTCACCCGCCTCAACTTTCCCGACAGCCACCTCGCCGCTGCCATGCAGCAGCATGTCACCCAGCATGACCATCCGGGCCACTACCTGCGGATCTCGGTGCTGTTCGACCGACCGTTCTGGCAGACCTGGCTGCAGGATTCCTACTGCATGCTCGACGCCTTCGGAGGCTGTTGCCTGTATGACGAAACCGCCCGCGAGCCCGAACCAACCCATGGCGTCCTCGGCTGGCTGCTGGGCGGACAGGCAGCAACGCAGTGGGCAGCAGCGAGTGACGACGAACTGATTGCGGCCGCGATCGACTCTCTACCAAGAGACCACACGCTGGCGCGGCAACTCCTGCAAGAGGGACGTGTCCACCGCTGGATTGGTGCCGTCAGTGGGCAGCCCGGCGGGTTTGCGCCGCTCAACCTCGACGCCCGCCACTGCCCCGATCCGATCAGCCACCCACGAGTGTTCGTTGTTGGCGACTACCTCTTTGACTCGACCCTCAATGGCGTGCTCGACTCAGCCGACCATGTGGCCGGCTGGCTGGCCGCGCTGATGGCGGACACAGCCTCGCCCTCTGCCCCCAACCACGCCTCCGCGAAGACCACAACGCCGACCAGAAAACGCCCCCAATATGCCTGACACCCGCCCAGCATCCACTGCCAATGGCCATGCTCCCACGGCAGCCTCACCCATGCTTCCTGCCGGCAGCCAGGTCGTTTCGGTACTGCTGCCCGACGTCACTGAAGCGGCGTCACTTGAACTGGCCCAGGTTCCAATCGATGTGCTCGATGATGGCGTGCGGGAATGCCTGCTGGCCTGGGGCAGTGATGCTACCGGCAGTGATGCTACCGACAGTCCGCCGGTTGTACTGGAACTCTACGGCACCCTCATCGTCTGGCGCAGCGGGCGGGCCGGCGTGGCAGCCCCTGCTGACCGACTGCCAACCGCTGTTGCTGCCGTTCGTGAGTTCGCCGCGACGGTGACCGAACTCCAGGGCATCGAAACGGCGATCGCTGCCGCCTGGGCAAAGTACGAGGCCGATCTGCCTTGTGGCTTCACGCTTACGGAAGCCGATCGCGGCCGCGCCTCTGATCTGGCCGCACGCTACCGCCGGGCCATGTCACTCGCTGGCCGACTGGCGCGGCTGTCCCCGCGCATCCATCAACCGCTGCACCATCCACCCACGTTGGCCGGGCAAATCGGTGAACGGCTGCGGGATCGCTGCCGATTGGCTGACCGGGAAGAGTTCGCCAGTGACCAACTTGAGCCCATCATCCAACTCTACGAGGCCTGCGGGCAACGGGTCAGCGAACACACCATCGCTCACCGTGAGTACGTCCTGATCTGGGCGATTGTCCTCCTTCTGGCCGCCGAGACGGTCATGCTGCTGGTCGACCTCCTCGCGTCCACAGCGGGATAACACGGTGCGTCTCCTTTCAATCGACATCCTGCGAACCGTGGCCATCGGCATGATGGTGCTGGTGCACTTTTCCGAGAACTTGTCCGCAGGATATGGACTGCCAGCGATAGCGGACTCGGTCGCACAGCGACCTTGGTGGATGCCAACAGGCCTGGCAGCACCATTGTTCGCCCTGCTCTCAGGCGTGAGTTACCGGGCCTGGCTGACGGTGCAACACCAACGTGGTCTGTCGGACACTGAGATTTCCAAACGCACTGTTCGCCGCGGCCTGTTCCTGATCGGACTCGGCTTTCTCTTCAATGTGTTCGTCTGGTTGCCCGAGGACACCTTTAACTGGGACATCCTCACCTTCATCGGCTCCGCGCTGATCCTGCTCAACCTCATCCGCCGGACGCCGGCGGAACTGCCCCCACTGCTCATCGTGATCATGGTGGTAATGAGCCCCGTCCTCCGTAATGTCGCCGACTACGGCGCCTACTGGACCCAGCCCTTTTTCGACTATGACTTCACACTTTCCGACGTTCTGCTGGGCTACCTCGTTGTCGGCTACTTTCCGCTCTTCCCCTGGCTGATCTTTCCAATCGCAGGGTTCGCAACTGCACCCTTAGTGCTCCCGCGACAGTCGAATGACCACCAGTCACGCCTCCTCCCGCCATGGTCGCCCGCGATTCTTGTCCGAGGTGGGGTCGTGCTGGCCATTCTCGCCATCCTGCTGCGTTGGGCCCCCGTGCCCGCCGCACTCGGCTCTGAACTACAGTGGACGATGTTTCCGGCATCAACCCGGTATCTCTTGGGCACCCTCGCGGGAACACTTGCCAGTGTCGCCATCCTGCACCGTCTGGTCGATCTTCAGCCCGACTGCGGTGCCGGCAACCACCAGCCCACGTCAGGAGCAGCCCACATCTGCTGCGTCCTCAGCCGTCATTCGCTCTCGCTCTACCTGCTGCATCATGTCGTTCACATCTGGCCGCTCTGGGTCTATGGCTTCGCAACGACCGGCGAGCCAACCAGCCACTGGCAGACCCTCCTGCCACTCCCGGCAGCAGTCGCCCTGGCCTGCTTGTTCTGCCTGCTCTGCGTCCCCCTCTTCCTGGCTGCTGACCGTCACAAGTGGCCCACCGTCGAAAGCCTGATGCGATGGGTCGCGGACTAGCTGTACGGAAAGCACGGGCATCCTGCCCGTCTTTCCTTGGGGCGGAAGAACGCGAAG
>WTHB01000179.1 GCA_011523305.1 Planctomycetaceae bacterium
GGCCACGGGTCTTTCGGCAGATGGTTCGGACGGCAGCGTCGGCCCGTTTCTGTGAGCCGCCGTAATACCGTGGATCGGCCAGCCGCAGGTAGGTGTCTGCCCCCATGATGAAGGTCGACTCGGGAAAGAGCTCGATTTTTTCGACAAACGTCGCCGCCCGTGACAGCCAGAGCGGTCGTGTGGCGAACTGCGTCACCCGTTCTGCAATCTCGATGTAGTCGAGCATCGGCTTGTCGACGTTGGTCACCGACAGTTCCCACTCCACAGGCCGCTCAGCAATTTCCTCAGCGAGCCGTGCCATGGCCAGATGGCCTTCGTGCAGTGGGGCAAACGAGCCACTGAAGAGCAACCGCCCGGTCACCGACGACCGCGTTTTACCGGCTGGCTGAATCACAACCGGTGCCTCACCATCAGGCCCACTCACCCGCACCGCAGCGGCACTTGCTGTGAACAACTGCTGCCAGGCTGCTGGGGGCCGGCAGGTTTCGCGAACCACGTGCTCGTCGTCAAGCAGCAAGGCATCGAGTTCCGCCCGCCAGGCTGGCACCGGCTCAGCGGTCATGGTCTCGAGCAGCAGGTCGAGGCTGAGCATGGCCGCCAGTCGCTCCTCCTCGCTCCGTGATCGTGATCCTTTTTTCAGTGTGAGGGTCGCTGTGCTCGTGCCCGACAGGCGGTGCACCGCGACGTGAACCCGATGTGCCCCCCGCTTGGTCTGTCGTGATCGCAGGCTGGCGGTGACGGCAAGGCCCACTGCCTCTTCGACGGGTGCCTCCAAATCCATCGCCCGCTGCCAGGCCGCCACTGCCAGTCGCCGGGCAGTGCGGCCGCTGCAGTACGACTCTTGCGGCCCACCCAACAGGTGGTCAATGGCGGGGCGGGCGTAGGGCACCAACGCCTCTAGCACCACATCGCTGGCGCCCGGTTCAGTCAGCAGCAGGGGGATCGCCTCTGATCCACCCCCTGTTGCAACCAGCACCAGCCGCGTGCCGGTCCGCCTGAGCAGTTCAATCGGAGATGCGGACAAGGAAGAAGCCATTCCGGTCACTGCCTTCAGGCAGGTTGTCGAGTAGGAAAAGGTGTACCTGTCGGTGTCCTTGGATTCCCTATTTTGCCTCATTGAAGTTTTCAAGGAAGTCAAAACCTGCTGGCGGGCTCTGCAACGCGCTCATCCGCACTCGGGCAGTGGCTGATTCGCCACTGTGCCCGGGAGCGTGCACACGCATAATCTCACCAGAACGACGCCTGATTCTGCCGATAATGAGGGTCAGATCGCGAAGTCATCAGACGGAAGGAGCGTCGTGGTGCCCAGCCTGAGCAAACAGCAGACCCTGTCATTCCAAATCGGAGCCCTGGCCGCCCTCATGCTGCTGGCCATGCAGCCGGCCACCGGCCTGCTTGCTGAAGAGCCCGTCTCCGTGGGCCGCCCGCCCGACGTCGTGGAACGTGGTGAAGCGGCTGATCCCAATCAGACAGGTTTTGAGGTCAGCGCTGATGCCACTGCCCAGTCCCTGCTAGAGGAACTGGTGCCAGGCCGCAGTGACACGCCACGCGACTGGTACGCGCCACGAGAGCGACTCTACCAGTGTGGTGAACCACGGATTCTTTGCCCGCTGGTTCCACCACCGCCCTGCCACCCGACCCAACCACCAGCAGCCTATGACCTGGTCGGCGTTGCTGGCTCACCAACCGGCGGGCCCCTCTACGAGGGCCCCTGCTCACCCCGGGCAGGCAGCCGGGATCACTGCCGCTGGCCAACACTCCGCCGCCTGCACGATGCCTGCGTCGATTGCTTTTATTCCCCGAACTACTGGCCCAAGTGATGGACACGAGTTGTGGCAAGACGGGCTACCGCGTGAAATGTATCGCCATCACAAGGCTACTGAACCGCTGGTTCAGCTGGGCCAACGCGGAGTTTCGGGGTATTCCCACAACCTGCTGGAGGAATTGATCCGGTGCGGGTCGCAATCATTGGTATCGGCGCAATCGCGGGCATGCATGCCCGAGCGCTCGGCGATATTCCCGGTGTTGAACTAGTTGCGGCCACGTGCCGCACTGAGGCCAAGGGTCGGGCCTTCGCTGAACAGTTCGGCTGCACGTGGCATGATGACACGGCAAAGATGCTTCGCCGCGAGAAGCCTGACGTCGTCACTATTGCGACACCCTCCGGTGCGCACCTCGATGCCGCTCTGAAGGCAATTCGCAAAGACATTCACATCATTTGCGAGAAACCGCTCGAGATCACCACCAAGCGAATCGATCGGATGATTGCGGCCGCCGACAAGGCAGGGGTGGCCTTGGGGGCAATTTTTCCGCAGCGGTTCAACCCGGTCATTCAAACAGTCCATGCTGCAGCCGCTGCCAGACGGTTTGGTGAACTCGCCGTCGCGGCCAGTGCCGTCCCCTGGTGGCGGGATGATGCCTACTACGGCCCCGGCCGCTGGCAGGGCACGCTGTCTCTCGATGGAGGCGGGGCCCTGATGAACCAGTCCATTCATGGCGTCGATGCGCTTCAGTGGATCGCGGGTGCTGCCATGGATGACCTGCCGGCTGAGGTCAACCCGATCGAAAGCGTTGCCGCCTTCACGGCGGTCAAGTCGCATGATCCGGCACAACTTGAGGTGGAGGACACCTGTGTCGCAGTCTTGCGACTGAAAAATGGTGGCCTTGGCCAGTTGCTGGCAGCAACCAGCCTCTACCCGGGACAGTTGCGACGATTCACCTTTGGGGGACGGGGCGGCACCGCTGAAATCGAAGAAGAACAGTTGGTCACCTGGCAGTTCCGTGAGTCCCAGTTTGATGATGAGGCCACCCGCGAACGTTTTGGTGGAGCCAGCAGCACCTCAGGGGGCGCGGCTGATCCCATGGCAATCGACTATTCCTGCCACACCCGAAACTTCATCAGTTTCTTTGATGCCGTCGCTGCCGGCAAGCGGCCCGCTCTCGACGGTCGGGAAGGCCGGAAGGCAGTGGCCATCATCGAGGCCTGTTACAAGTCAGCCCGCACCGGTCGAATCGTCAGCCTGAAGGACTAATGCCACCCAGTGCTGCATTCAGCAGCCATCCGGAAAGAATCCCAACAATGCAATACGGCATCTGCAACGAAACCTTTGGCGACTGGCCATTCAAACGGGCCTGTGAGTTTGCCGCCGAGTGTGGCTACACCGGTATCGAGATTGCCCCGTTCACACTCGGCGCAGACCCCCGCAGCCTCTCGGTCGAGCAGCGAAGCGACCTCCGCCGCACCATTGCCCAGGCTGGGCTCGACTGCATCGGCCTGCACTGGCTGCTGGCCAAGACGGAGGGGTTTCATGTGACTGACCCTGACCAGTCCGTGCGTGACCGTACCGTTGCCTACCTCAGCGACCTGGCCCGGCTCTGCCGCGATCTTGGTGGTCGAATTCTCGTGTTCGGTTCACCGCAACAACGCAGCCTACTGCCTGGGATCGCGCCCGAGCAGGCGGATGGATTTCTCCGCGAGGTCTTTGGCCGGCTAGTCCCGGTGCTGGAAGAGACTGATACCGTGCTCGCTCTTGAACCGCTGGCTCCCATTGAAACCGACGTGCTCACCACTGCCGCGGACACGTGCCGACTGATTGAGGCGATCGGGTCACCGCATGTCAGGCTGCATCTCGATGTGAAGGCGATGGCCTCAGAAGACCTCTCGATCCCTGAGATCATCCATGCGAGTGCCGCTCACCTCGAGCACTTCCATGCCAACGACGTCAACCTGCAAGGTCCCGGCTTTGGGGCGATCGAGTTCGGCCCAATCTTTCAGGCATTGCAAGAAACGGCCTACAGCGGCTGGGTGAGTGTCGAGGTGTTTGACTACACGCCGGGTGCTGAACGCCTCGCCCAAGAGAGCATCACTTACATGCAGCGGATTGAGTCGGGACTCGAGTAGCAGCAGCCTCTGGTTGAGACTACATCCCAAGCACTCGGCGGGGTCTGGTGGCCTGCCTCCGCAATGTTGCCGAGGGCAGCTCTCCAAATACCTGCCGATAGTTGGCGGCGAACCGCCCCAGTTCGGTGAAGCCGTGCGTCAGCGCGATGTCGGTCACCTGGGCCGAGTTGTCTGATGCAAAAAGCAGATCAGCATAGCAATGGGTGAGCCGCCGCTGGTGCAGAAACTTGAGCGGACTCAGGCCAACGACCGTCTTGAATGCCATTTCCAGCGTTCGCCTGCTCACGCCCAGGGCCACACAAAGATCGGCAACGGTGGGAGCACGTTTTTCAGAACGCTCAACGTGATCAATCGCCAATTGGACCAAGCGGCGAGCTGAGCCCCCCGAAAATTCTTCTACCTCTCCGCCTTCAATGAGGGAATGAAAGGCCGTCAGCAGTTCATGCTCAAATGCGACTGCCTTCTGCTGACTGAGGGCCGGGCCAGTGGTCTGTAGCAATAAGTTGAGCCGTTGCTGCCAACGATCCATTCGGCCGGTGTCACAGGCCAAAAACCGCTGACCAACCCGCCCAAAAGTCGCCTCGACGCTGGCTGTCGTGCCCAGCAGGCTTCGCTGCAATTTTTCCGCATAGAACTGCCGGTCCACGATCACCACCAGCTGCGTGTGCCCCGGATGATAGGTCAACTGAAGTGTCTGCCCTGACCGGCAGATTGGCATGATTCCAGTACTGAGCGACTGGCCCCACCAACTTGAGTTATGGTCCATGACTGGCAGGCACAGAGCGAGTCGATCGCCACGCATGGTGCCGTGCTGATACAGACTGCCGCCGTAGTCTTCAAGATAGAGCGCGGCTCGATCGGTCCCGGCAAATCGCACTTCATGGCCAAACTGGCCGCGGTTGAGTTGCACCGATTCGTACTCGAAGAGCAGGCGGAAAATCTGGTTCTGTTCAGCTGGATCAATCGTCTGCACCCGGCCTGCCAGCAACGGCACGCTAGGAAACGGACTCGCCGATCCAGAGGTCATTGCCATTCAACAAACCCGCACCGGGCAAGAGTCGAACACACGTCATCGCCACAACTGGGGGCACACAACTGCCCGAAGGCAATATTAGGGTCATTTTGCGCAAATTGCATAGCGAAATCGCAAAAAGACGTCTGGCGAAGTAGGGAATGCGCAAATTGCATAGCGGCCCGGGGAGGAATACTGCATTTTTAATGAGGTTTTAACGATCGCCGGTTTATTCCCCCCGCGGACCGTCATTCGGCCGTCGTACGAGGGATTTCCCCAATCCCTTGGCCCCTCCCCTGGGGCATGCCATCGGCAGGGCATCCTGCCGGCAAGGGCAGCCCTTGCTAAAGTCGAAACTCGTACCTGATCGAACTCAATTTGTCGTTTTTTCTACCAACCCATCAACGGAGACTTCCCATGGCTACAACGCTCCCCTCGCCACAACGCCCTCGGCGTGGCTTCACCCTGATCGAACTGCTCGTTGTCATCGCCATCATCGGCGTCCTTGTCGGCCTGCTGTTGCCAGCGGTCCAGCAGGCTCGTGAGGCGGCCCGGCGGACCAGCTGCGTCAACAACATGAAGCAACTTGGGCTGGCTATTCACAACTACAAAGACGTCAGCAAGGTTTTGCCAGCCGGTTGGACAAAACCAGCAGACGTCACGAATTTCCCTGCCGGAAACTTTTGGGGCTGGGGGGCGTTTA
>WTHB01000122.1 GCA_011523305.1 Planctomycetaceae bacterium
GCTCAAGCGGATCGACCGCAAACGTCCCTGTCAGGGCGTGATCGACAGTTGAATAGAGGCGGTTTGAGCCGCGATACAGACGCAAAGAGCCGCGGGCGGCGCGGACCCTTCCGGGAGACTCTGGAGGGCAGCATGCCGTCCGGACCAAGGTACGATTCATTCCCCCCATGCCCACGCTGGGGCAGAGGCAGAAAGGACGCGAGATGGCACGAAATACGGAGCCGACTGAGGTGAAGGGAAACCGGGCTGATTTGACCGGGCAGGTAGCGTTGGTGACGGGCGCCAGCCAGGGCCTTGGTCGGGCCATTGCCGAAACGCTGGCTGCCAACGGGGCGACGGTCTGCCTGGTGGCGCGGAGTGCCGACAAGTTGGCGGCGGTGGCTGACGCCATCACTGCTGCCGGCGGGAAGGCAGAGCCGCTGCCCTGCGACGTCTCACAGCCGGCCGCCATCGAAGCGGCTGTTGGTGGCGTTGTGGAACGGCATGGTCGGCTGGACATCTTGGTGAACAACGCCGGCGTCACCAGAGACACCCTCCTCCCGCGGATGAGTGACGAGGAGTGGGACGAGGTCCTCACCACCAACCTTCGGGCTCCGTTTCTGTTCATGCGGGCAGCGAGCCGCCCGATGATGCAGCAGCGGTACGGGCGAATCGTCAATGTCTCGAGCGTCTCGGGCATGATCGGCAACGCTGGGCAGGCCAACTACTCCGCCTCGAAGGCCGGCCTGATCGGGCTGACCCGCACGGTAGCCAAGGAACTGGCAGGCCGGAAGGTAACGGTCAACGCCGTCTCGCCCGGTTTTATCGCCAGCGACATGACCGATGCCCTCGGCCCTGCCCTGCTCGATGAGGTGAAGAAGCGGGTGCCGGCCAAGCGGCTCGGCCAACCGGCGGAGATTGCCGAGGCCGTACTGTTTTTGGCCTCTCCGGCGGCTGCGTACATCACGGCTCAGACACTCGTCGTCGATGGGGGCCTGATCGGCTGAGAACCCCCTCTGCCATGGTTTTTTTCGGGTCTAACTGGACAGACCATGGCGAGAGTCGGTATATCATCCGCAAGCCCGGATCGGCGACGTGATGCCGAACCCCGTGATCGGCGGCGGGTGACGCCGGGCGTCGGGAGACGCTCGGGTAGCCCTGAGCAAACAACGACCGAACGAATTATTTCTTAGCGGAGGATCAAACGTGGCATCAGTCCAGGATCGAGTGATCGACATCGTCGCTTCCCAGTTGGGTGTCGGGAAGGAACAGATCACCCCGGAGACATCATTCATCAATGATCTCGGTGCCGACTCCCTCGATACCGTGGAACTCGTCATGGAACTCGAGGAAGAGTTCGAGATCAACATTCCTGACGACGCGGCTGAGAAGATTCAGACCGTCGGGCAGGCAGTTGAATTTATTGAAAAGCATCAAGGCTGAGTGGCGACGGTAGCGCCTTCGCCACAAGATGCCCCGGGTTTGGTCAGGGATGATATGAAACGACGGGTGGTAATTACGGGCCTTGGCGTGGTGACGTCACTGGGAAGGCCGGTTGAACAACTGTGGAATCGGTTGCTGGCGGGTGACAGCGGTGTCGGCCCCATCAATCTGTTCGATGTCTCCGGCTACCGGGTCCAGTTTGCTGGCGAAGTGCCTTGGGATGGTGCAGCCGAAGGCGTTGCCAGCCCTAAAGAACTGCGGCGGCTCGATCGCTTTACCCAATTTGCCATTGCTGCAGCCGGCGATGCCGTGCGGGACTCGGGAATCGAGTTCGAGAAGGAAGACCCGTATCGCTGCGGTGTGGTCGTTGGCTCTGGGATCGGTGGGTTGGCCGAGTTTGAGGCTCAGCATGAGCGGCTGCTGACCAAGGGCATCGATAAGGTCTCGCCGTTCACCATCCCCAAACTCATTGTCAACGCTGCCAGCGGCCATGTGTCGTCGATTCATGGCATCAAGGGCCCGAACTTTGCCGTGGCTACCGCCTGTGCCAGTGCCGCCAACTCGATTGGGGAAGCCTTGCGGGCGATCCGCTACGGCGATGCCGACGTGATGGTGGCTGGTGGAAGTGAGGCTGCCCTGACGCCGATGGGACTGGCCGGGTTTCAGAACATGCGGGCCCTTTCGTTCCGGAGTGACGCCCCCCAGCAGGCGAGCCGGCCCTTTGACAGCGGTCGGGATGGTTTCGTCCTCGCGGAGGGCGCCGGCATTGTTGTGCTCGAAGAACTGGAGCATGCCCGGCAGCGGGGGGCGAAGATCTACGGTGAGTTGATGGGCTATGGCTCCAGCGGCGACGCCGGCCACATCACGCAGCCGGACGAAGAAGGCCGCGGTGCGGCCCGGGCGATGGCGATGGCTCTTGAGGACGCCAGCCTTGCTCCCGAGGCCGTTGGCTACATCAATGCCCACGGTACGAGCACCCCATTGGGCGACAAGGCAGAGACCAAGGCGATCAAGAAAGTGTTTGGTGAGCATGCCCGGCAGTTGGCCGTGTCGAGCATCAAGAGTCACCTGGGACACTCGCTTGGAGCCAGCGGCGGCATTGAACTGGTCGCCTGTGCGATGACGCTCGAGCGAAACGTGGTTCCGCCGACCATCAATCTGGACACGCCCGATCCCGAGTGCGACTTGGACTACACCCCCAATCAGCCGCGTGAGGTGGTCGTCGATGCCGTCATGAGCAATAGTTTCGGGTTTGGCGGCCATAACGCGAGTCTGGTGCTCGGTCGGCTGGGCTGATCATGGGCCGGGTGGCCTGCCGCAGGAGATCTTTCTGCAGTGTGCCGGGGGCACGAGGCAGGGGTGGAAGCCTGTGGCTGATTCCCAACGCTTCTGCGGGGCCTTGAATGCTGGAACGAACCAGATACCGTCGCCGTGTTGCTGGCTTGGGGATGGCCTGTGGCCTTTGGCTCGCGGCGGGGAATGCCGTGGGGCAGCTGCCCTCCTCTGCCGGCCAGGTCTGGAAGAGTTACAACATCGCCGCCTTCGTTGAGGCAGCGGGGCCAGACAGCGAGCAGCACATCGTCGATTGGATTCTGCATCAGACCGGCTATGCCGCCTGGCATGGTGAGCAGGCCGCATCGCTTTCAGCCAGCGCGACGACGCTTTCCTGTTATCACACGCCAGAGATGCAGGCTACCGTTGCCGCGATGGTGGACCGATTCACGGCCGATGCGAAAACGCCCCACCGGTTCCAGGTTCGGGTGATCGGCATGGGCTCGGTCCGCTGGCGGGGCGTGGCCCGGGAAAAGCTGAGTCCGATTCCGGCAGCCACCCCTGGGGTGCAGGCCTGGGTGCTACCCCGGGAGGCATCGGCCGCCCTCCTCACGCAGCTGCTGGCCCGCAGCGATGTGGAGGAGCTGCCCATTGGGCCGGTCGAGGCGGCCAACGGCATCCCGGCGGCGTTGGCCGGCACCCGCGATCGGACATACGTGAAGGATTTTGCGGCGGGGCCGGGCGTGCCGAACGGCTGGCAGCCGTTGGAGGCAACCTGCCATGAAGGGATCAGCGTTGAGGTCCAGCCCTTGATTGAGGCTGATGGGACAACCGTTGAGGCGGTGATTCGTTGCCAGATCGATCAGATTGAGCGGATGGTGCCGGTGTCGGTGACGGTGCCGACAGGGCATCGCCCGACGGCGCGGCTGGAGGTGCCGCAGATCGCTGCCGTCCGCATTGGCGAGCGGTTTCGCTGGCCCGCCAGCCGGACGCTGATTGTCGGCCTGGGGCTGGTTCCCTGGCCCGTTCCCGGTCAGAATGCGACGGCGGCCTTGTTTTCGCAGGTCAGGCGGATTGACGCGATTGTGATCGTGGAGCCTCGGCTGCGGAGCAGCCCTGCCCCGGCGGCAGTCGAGCAGCAGGGTGCCGTGCTTCCGATGCGGCTTCCATTTGTCAATGCGGCCGATCACGCCGACCGATATCCTGTGGCAGCCTCACCCTCTTTTTCAGTCCCTTTCAACGATGTCCTCCACCATGCAAGCATCTGATCGTCGACGTGTCGTGATCACCGGCCTGGCAGCTATTTCTCCGTTTGGCCTGGATCCGGAGGAACTCTGGCAGGGACTCGTTGAACAGCGCTCGGCCGTCGGCCCGCTGACCGCGTTTGCGACCGATGGACTTCCCCTGCGACATGCGGCTGAGGCGGCGGCATTCACTGGCCACATCAGTGAATTCGGGGATCTCGATGGAGAGCGAAAAAAAGCAATTCGCAAAGGGATCAAGGTCATGTGCCGCGAGACCCAGATGGCGGTGGCCGCTGCCCAGCGGGCGCTCGTCTCGGCTGGCCTGGCCGACCCTGCGACGGTACCGCGGGAGCGGTTTGGCTGCGTCTTTGGCTCAGACTACATGCTGACCATTCCGGACGACTTCACGACTGCGGTGTCGCGGTGTCAGGGGGCGGACGGGCAGTTTGCGTTCGACCGCTGGGGAGAGGAGGGGCTTCCAGCGATGACCCCCCTGTGGCTCCTGAAGTATCTGCCCAACATGCCGGCCAGCCACATCGCAATTTTTAACGATTTGCGGGGGCCGAGCAATTCACTGACCGTGCGGGAGGCCAGTGGGCATCTGGCGGTCGGCGAAGCGACAATCACCATCGGCCGTGGGGCTGCGGATGTCATGCTGGTCGGTTCGACCGGAACGCGAATCCATCCCATGAAAATGGTCCATGCGATTCTCAACGAAGAGGTCGCGACCGGAGACGACGATCCCGCCAGTTGGAGCCGTCCCTTTGACCGGGAGCGGCGGGGCATGGTGTTGGGCGAAGGTGCGGGAGTGCTGATCCTGGAGGAGCGTGAGCATGCCCTGCGGCGGGGTGCGACCGTGTACGGCGAGGTGCTTGGCCATGCTGCGGTCGCCAGTGCTGAGGCTGCGGCTGTCGGTCGGCGGCAGGCTGCGGTGAGCGCTGCGGTGAAGCAGACCCTGGCGTCGGCCGGAGTGCCCCCGGAGGCTGTTGGCCACGTCCATGCCCAGGGACTCGGGACCCGGGTGGGTGATCAGCAAGAGGCTGCCGGACTGGTGGCGGTGCTTGGTGAACGGCTTGGGCAGATTCCGACGGTGGCTGCCAAGGCCAATTTCGGCAACCTCGGCGGAGGCAGTGGCCTTATTGAGTGCGTTGCCAGCCTCAAGGCATTGGAAAAGGGCTGCCTGTTTCCCCAGCGGAATTACACCACGCCAGACGAATCCTGCCCGGTCCGGGTCGCCGCCGAGGTGGATTTGCCGGGTGATCGCTTCCTCAGCCTGGCGGTGACGCCTCAGGGGCAGGCTGGTGGCCTCCTCATCGGGCGGAGCCCAGACGCCGCCTGACAGGGTCGCTCCTTGACAGTCAGCAGTGCCTGCCGTACCCTTTTTGCGGATTGGAGGGCCGCTTTGCGGCGGCTCTCGATGCATGTGGCGTGCTGGTTCGAGGAAACGCTTGGAGCGCTCCGGTAGCGGGTGTGTTTCGACGGCCACGGTGATGTGGAGCGTCGCCTTTTCCGGCACGATGTGCAGGTGCCGGCGACCGTTTGCCGCCCCTGTGCGGCACGGATTGGCGAAGACCGGTCAGAGCGATCGGCAAGGCGACTTCCGAGAAACGTATGAAGCCAGAAGAAATTCTCCGCATCGTCGATGCGATTCATCGCGACAAGAACATCGACAAGGA
>WTHB01000027.1 GCA_011523305.1 Planctomycetaceae bacterium
CCGTAGCTCAATTGGATAGAGCATCGGTCTTCGGAACCGAGGGTTGGGGGTTCGAGTCCCTCCGGGCGTACTCGCCGCCGGCGTTTTGCCCTGACCAGCGGCTTCCCGGCCTCTCGCTGCCGGCTCTCTCACGACCTCCCGGAGTGTTCCATGCGACTGCTTCTGCGGCCAGCTGCGGTCTGTTTCTGCATTGGTCTCATGCTGCAGAGCCTCTCAGCTCCTCTGCATGCCGACGTCCGGCTGCCGTCGCTGATCGGTGCCCACATGGTCGTTCAACAGGGGAAGCCGATCCGGTTGTGGGGCTGGGCCGATGCCGGCGAACAGGTCACGGCCAGTTTCGGTGATGCTTCAGCCACAGCGACCGCAGACAAGGCCGGCCAGTGGCAGCTCAGCCTTCCAGCCAGGACTGCCAGCACCGTCCCCCAGACACTCACCATCACGGCGACGAACACCATCGTGGTGAAGGACGTGCTTGTTGGAGAAGTCTGGCTCTGCAGCGGGCAGTCGAACATGGAATGGCCGATGACCAAGACCAGCCATGGCGGTGAAGAGATCCCTATGGCTGATCACCCCAAGATTCGCCTCTTCGATGTCAGACAGCACATCAAAAAGCCTCATCCCCAGGACGACGTTCCCGGCACGTGGCAGGCCTGCTCACCAGAATCAGTCGCTGGGTTTTCAGCAGTTGGCTACCACTTCGGCAAATCCCTGCACGCTGGACTGGATGTTCCGGTCGGCCTGATCGGTTCGAACTGGGGCGGCACCCAAATCGAGCCGTGGACGCCCAAAGTTGGCCTCGACGGTGTGCCGTCACTCGCGTCCCCAAACACAAAAAATGGCGACATCTACAACGGCATGATCCATCCCCTCACGCCGTGGTCGCTCCGCGGCATCATCTGGTACCAGGGGGAATCGAACTGCCTAAAAGGCGACACGACCATCTACACCGACCGCACCCAGGCCCTGGTTGAAGGCTGGCGAACCGTCTTTGAACAAGACGACTTGCCGTTTTATTTCGTTCAAATTGCTCCGTTTACCTACGTCGAGAAATTCAAGCAGCGAAACCCGGGGCTCCATGCCGAGTCGCTGCCCCGCTTCTGGGAGGCCCAGCAAGCCTGCACCGACCGTATCCCGAACAGCGGCATGGTCGTCGTGTCGGATATCACCGGAGACGTGTCTGACATCCACCCCCGCAACAAGCGGGACGTCGGCAAGCGACTGGCCGACCTGGCGCTGGCAAAAACCTATGGTCGCGACGACGTTGTTTCATCCGGCCCGCGGTATGAGGCGATGAACATTGAGGGAAGCGCGGTTCGCCTTCAGTTTGCCTCCCAGTCCGCCCTCACCTCTCTTGACGGCGAGCCGCTGCGGGAATTCATGATTGCTGGTGCCGACAAGCAGTTTGTGCCGGCCACCGCGGCCATCCGTGGCAACACCGTGATCGTGAAGGCTGACGGCGTTCCAACTCCTCAGGCCGTCCGCTTTGCCTGGCAGGAGACTGCAGTTGGCAATTTCGGGAATGAGGCCGGGCTTCCTGCCGCGGCTTTCCGCACCGACCAGTGGTAAGGCCGTCAGGCAGTTTCCCTGCAACCTGGCGGTCGCGTTCAGCCGGTGGTCTTCACCGCTGCTTACTCAGGCAGATCACGTGACGCCGCTGACTCACCCGTCGCCGTCTGCTGCTTCAAGTGTTGAGCGAAGGCCACCCTCTGCATCGAAGAACTCCACGCGTCCGTCGCGGTCACCGGGGCGGGTACCGATAGCTACTGCTTCAACGCCCTCGGCATCCTTGATTTCGATCCGCCCGCCGCCGCCATCGACCACCTTACCCATATGAATCAGGATGGTGCCCTCATCGGTTTCGAGCACGATTTCTCGACACCTCACCTGCGCGGCAGAGAGCACCTCTGCTGAGAGTTCTGGCGACGGGGCGGACCGCATCGCCAAACCGATGGCGAGCAACAGAAGCGGATAGACCGTCCACCGTTCTCGACTGGTCATGCTGGATCTCTTTCTGGCATGCGAAGAATGAAAACGCAGTGGTCTGGCCGGTTCAGTCGCCGTGCACCTTTCGCAGCCGTCCCGAGAGCCGCAGAATCAACTGCACCCGCTCAAACACATCGAGCCAGTCGGACACCACCGCCGCGACGGCTTCGTCCGCTGGAGCGACCAACCCGGTTGGACAACTCTCCCCCAATTGCTCAGCAACGGCACGCCGATAGGCTGCCAGCGTTCGGTCGCCGTGAAAGACGACCGGATGGAAGTCTTCACTGAGGAACATCGCAACCGGCACTCGCTGCCCGCCGCAGACGGTCAGGTGGGCCGCAATCTCAGGCTGGGCATCACGATCGAGAAAGCGGAGATCGATCTGCGACGATGCCTCAGCGAAGCGAGTGAAAATCGGACACTGATTGACACAGTCTCCACACCAGGCACCGGCAAGCACAAGAACGGGCATCCGCCGCACAAACCCCTGCAGCAGTTCCTGCTGTGCCGCTGTCAGCGAAACCTTTTCTCGAAACGACTCCCACCGCGATCGCTGGTCCGGCGTGGCGTGACGCTCAAGAAAATCGGCATAGGGAAGCGCGACTGAAAAGGCCGCCTCCCAGGCTGCGGGAGTCGGGGGAGAACCAGCCTCGGGAATCGGGACCTGGGGCGGGGTGATCGACTGGCTGACCGTCATGAACGTTCTCCGTGCGTCTGCTGGCGTCGGCTCCGCGGCCGTGCGTTGCCGACCGCCAACAAAATCTGTGGGGCATCTGAACGAGCCAGAATAGCGAAACGGGGCGAATCAGGCAGCGGGGAAAGTAGCAGGTTTTTCCGCCGCACACGGCCTTTCTGCAGGAAAATTCGCCTCCTGGTGAGTCCCACACGTTTTGCCGGAATCTGCCTTGACCCGCGGAAGCCACCGTCCCTAACGTCCCACCATCTGGCGGGTTGGATGTCGCCCTTGCTGACGTCCTGTTTCGCCAGAGACTGCGATTCGGCATGCGGAACCCGAAGCCGCTCCGGATCGACAGCCGACCAATCGCTCCCGGAAACGGTTCAGATTCTCCGCCCCCCTGGGATCTGGACCGTTCCGGGGGCCCTTTTTTTGCGCGGCCCCTCAGTTTTGCAGGCCTCTAGGCTCCTGCCCTCCCGGCGTTGAGCCGATAAACTGAGAGAACAGCAACCACCCGCGGACAGCCCGCGGCAAACGTTTTTTGCTGCCCATCTGTCCCTGGCCGTGATTGAAGCGAAATGGGCGAACCAGCCGACCCTTCGTCACCTCCTGCCGAGTTTCCTCGGTCAACTCCTCCGGGCGCCGTCCGGCTGATTCGGTGGCTCTTCGGGGCCCTGACCGTCTGGGGCGTCGCCCAGGCGATCGGAGCCTATACCTTCAATCACGACATCCGGCGCCCGCTGGTGGTGTTGGCCTGCATGGGTGTCTTTCTCGGCTTCTGGCTTGCCTTGCTAGCCTTCTGGCAAAAACGGCACGGGCAGAAATCGGCACCTTCCCACGAGTAGAATACCGACGGTGATGTCACCGTGGCGGCGGGAACCGCCCGGCGAGGCACCAGAGGCTCTCAGGGGAATACTGCCATGGATTCATCGTCTGCCCCCGCTCGTCCCGCCGGCCGACTTGCCAAACATCGCACCGGGCGGCGGCCGGTGATGGATCGCGAGCCGACGGAGGCAGGGCTGTCGATCGGTCAGTATCTGATCAGGCGGCTCGCCGATTACGGCATCGGCCATGTCTTCGGTCTGCCCGGCGACTATGTGCTCGCCTTCTACAGCATGCTCGAGCACAGCGAACTCGACCTGATCAGCTGCACCCGCGAAGACTGCGCCGGTTTCGCGGCAGATGCCTATGCCCGGGTGCACGGCATGGGGGCTGTCTGTGTCACCTACGGCGTGGGTGGGCTGAGCCTGGCAAACTCCGTGGCCGGTGCCTACGCCGAACAAAGCCCGGTTGTGGTGATCTCCGGTGCGACAGGCCTGAAGGAGCGGATCAACAATCCCCTGCTGCACCACCGGGTACGCGGCTGGAACACCCAGCTAGAAGTGTTCGACAAACTCTGCGCCGCCAGCATCGAATTGGCAGACCCGGCAACCGCTTACCGAGACATCGACTTTGCGCTCGATACCGCGCACCGACTCAAGCGGCCGGTCTATCTCGAACTGCCCCGCGACATGGTTGACGTGGTGCCCACGAACCCCCGGCCGTTCGTTCCCCCGACGATCACCAGCGACCCTGCCGTCCTCGCGGAAGCGATTCGCGAGGCGGTGGCCCGGATCGAGGCGGCGACCCAGCCAGTGATCGTGGCTGGCGTAGAGTTGCATCGCTACGGCCTCCAGGCGGAAACCCTGGCATTCGCTGAGGCGGCTGGCATTCCCCTGGCAGCCTCCATGCTTGCCAAGAGCGTGATCAGCGAAGTACACCCGCTGTACATCGGGCTCTACGAAGGTGCGATGGGCCGTGAGGAGGTCTCGCGATACGTCGAGACAAGCGACTGTGTCATCCTGCTGGGAACAATGCTGACCGACGTCAATCTCGGCATCTTCACCGCCAAGCTCGATCTTGCCCAGAGCATCCTCGCCACCAGTGAAGAACTACGAATCAGCCATCATCACTTCCACCATGTGCTGCTGGAGGACTTCCTCCACGGGCTGGCCGAGGCCCGGCCCCAGGCCCGCAAGCAGACGCTGCCTCCCGGGCCTGTTGCCGCGCGGGCCGACTTTCAGCTGGCCCCCGAGCAGCCGATCACCACCACCCGGCTTGTCCGCCGGCTAGATGAATCACTCGACGACAAAACGATTGTGATCGCCGACGTTGGTGATGCCCTCTTTGCTTCAAGTGAACTGGTGATTCAAGGGCAGACCGAGTTTCTGTCGCCGGCCTACTACACCTCGATGGGCTTTGCCGTGCCGGCTGCCCTGGGGGCAAAGATGGCCCGGCCCGACCTCACCGTGGTGGCCCTGGTTGGCGACGGTGCCTTCCAAATGACCGGCATGGAACTTTCCACCATCGTCAAGCACAACCTGCCGATGACGGTGATCGTGCTGGATAACGCCGGCTACGGCACTGAGCGGCTCATCCACGATGGCTCCTTCAATGACATCAACCCGTGGCAGTACCAACTGCTGCCTGAGTTACTTGGGGGCGGCACGGGCTACGAAGTTCGCACCGAGGGCGAGTTTGACACGGCCCTCACAAAAGCATTAGCGGACACCACCGGCCTGAGCCTGATCCGCGTGCACATCGGTCCAACCGATCACAGCCTCACGCTCGATCGCCTCGGGGCTGGGCTGGCAAAGATTGTGCGGTCCTAGCCCGCCGGTCAGTCATTCTCCATCTGACTCGCTGCCGCACGGATGGCGGTGCTGGAGACATCCATCCGAAACTCCCGCTCGGAGACGAAATAGGTCACCTCCTTCAAGGCCGGTGGCAGGTCAGACTGGGCGGGGCTCTGAAACGCCCCGTTATGTTCGCGGCCAAACACGATCAGGCCACGGGT
>WTHB01000099.1:0-6863 GCA_011523305.1 Planctomycetaceae bacterium
CCTGAACGTGGTCGATGTCGATGCCACGAGTTTTGGAGTGGCACTGATTCCGCACACGCTGAAAGAGACGACGTTGGGAACGCTTGCCGTCGGCGATGCCGTCAACCTCGAAACCGACCTGCTCGCAAAATATGTTGCGCGGCTGGTGGAGGCACGCGGATGACGCCACGCCCACCGAAGCCCAGCCGATCGGGCGGCCCACGCCGGCCGGGCAAGCGACCACGTCCTGAACGCCGTCCCACGACAGGCACGGCCAGTCCTCCAGCCGATAGCCCGGGCCGAGCCGCCCGCCAGACAACCGCCTATCTGCGAAAACTCTTCGCAGAGGTTGGCTTCACCATCGATGCCCGGAAAGGGCAGAACTTCCTCGTCGACCTCAACCTGCTCGACCTGCTCGAGCGTTCGGCTGCCATTCAGCCTGACGATGTCGTGCTGGAGGTAGGCAGCGGCACGGCGGCCTTGACCGAACGATTGTCGCGGGCAGCCTTTCGGGTTGTCACCGCTGAAATTGACCCGCGTCTGGCAACGCTGGCCCGCGACCGGCTGATCGACGCCGAGAATGTGACAATTGTTGAGGGCGATGTGCTGGCTAGGAAGCACCAACTGGCCCCTGCGGTACTGGATGCGATTACCGCCGCCGAGGCCGACCGTCAGACAGCCGGCCGCATTGAGCGCTTCCTGCTGGTCGCCAACCTGCCTTACTGCGTGGCCACTCCGGTCATTTCCAACCTGCTGATGGCCCATCCCTTTGCCTCGGCCACTGTCACCGTGCAGCGGGAAATGGGCGAGCGGATGATTGCAACTGCCGGCAGCCACTCGTACAACGCGTTGTCAGTCTGGGTGGGAGCCCAATGCCGCGGAGAAATCGTCCGGATCTTACCACCGTCGGCGTTCTGGCCACGACCGAAAGTCGATTCCGCCATCGTGCACTTGGAACTCGACGAGGTCCGTCGCAGCTGCATCGAAAACCTGCCGCGGTTTCATGACTTTGTTCGCGACATCTTCTGCCATCGCCGCAAGGTACTGCGGGGGGTGCTGATCAGAATGGCGGGAGGAAAGCAACTGCCCGGGGCCGTCGAAAAGATTGATCGGCTCTTTGCCGACTTCAGCTTCGAGCGCTCCATCCGTGCCGAAGCAATCGACCCCGACACCTTCGTCCGCCTCGAACAGGCCTACAACTCTGGCTGACGGCTGCCCGCCGGTTTGCAGGGCAACTGCCGAGCCGTCAGAATGCAGCAATCGGTTCAGGGCTGACAGCATGTCAGGCCTGCCGAACGCTGACCCCACACCAGCCTCTGGCAGGGAATGGAGCCCATGCGATACATCGAGATGACCGGCCATGCCCTGATGAGCATGATCGAGCCCGGAGAAATCCTGCCCGAGCAACTCCAGCGAATCGGCTTGACCGACACCTGCCTTGTGCGAGTCAATGAGCAGGGGGACGTTGAGGTTCGCCGTCACAACCGCTGGGACCTGATCGGGGGGCTTGTCGGCGGATTTGCGCCACGGGCAGAACGGGCCAGCGGTCGCACCTGGGCCTGAACCGCGGCATCAGGCCCACAAAATCAGCTCCGGCTGCCGCTCGCAGACCCTGTGAGGATCGCGCCGAAACTACCGGTTGCACCGTCCCGGCGGCTATACTGTCGTGATCCCAGGATCCTTCTGCCGACCTCTTCCTTGAGAAGACAAATCGTCTGCAGATGATGTGCCTGGCGTTGCCGGATGCGACGTCGACCACCTCGCCCTCGGAAACGAGCGGGGTACTCCGCGGTGGACGCTGGCCAAGGCGGGCCATTGGCTGCCAACAACCGAAACCATCGTCGCTCAGCAGCAGGCGGCCTGCTCTGCTGAGGCTGACGGTCTGGAGGCTCCTCCTGTCGTGAATCCGACACCGCTCCCCGAAGGCTCATTCGCCCCCACGATCGTCGATTTGCTCCGGCAGCGTGCGGCCTATCGGCCTCACGACCGAGCCTTCACATTTTTGGTTGATGGGGAAAACGAAGAGCTCAACATCACTTATGCTGAACTCGATCGCAAAGCGCGGGCGGTTGGGGCCTGGTTGACCCACGAGGGCATGACGGGGAAGCGAGTCCTGTTGCTCTATCCGTCGGGGCTCGACTTCATCGCCGCCTTCATGGGGTGTCTTTATGGGGGGGCGATTGCTGTTCCCGCCTATCCACCACGAAAAAACCGTTCCGTCGAGCGGATCGAGGCCATCGCAGCCGATGCCGATGCCTCAGTGGCGTTGACCACCCGCGACGTGCTTGACCGATTCGACACCCTGAAGGCCTCAGCACCAAGCCTGGAACACCTGCTGTGGAAAGTCGACAGCGAACTCGATGCCTCGTGGGCGAACCGCTGGAAGCGTCCCGACATCACCGGCGAGACGCTCGCCTTCCTTCAGTACACCAGTGGTTCCACGGGCACGCCAAAGGGGGTAATGCTCTCGCACGAGAACCTGCTGCACAATTCACTCCGGATTATGCAGGCTTTCGAGATCACCCGCAGTCAGTCGGGGGTCTTCTGGCTGCCGAGTTTCCACGACATGGGGCTCATTGGTGGCATCCTCGTGCCACTCTACGGCGGCAAATTCAATGTCCTGATGTCCCCCGTTGCCTTCCTCCAGAAGCCACTGCGATGGCTCCAGGCAATCGCCAAATATCGGGCAACGATCAGCGGTGGCCCGAACTTTGCCTATGAGCTCTGCGTGCGGAAGACCACACCGGAACAGCGGGCAGCCCTCGACCTGTCAAGTTGGTCGCTCGCCTTCAATGGAGCGGAGCCGGTTCGGGCCGAGACCATCAAGGCGTTCTCCGACGCCTTCGCCGTCAGCGGCTTCCGCCGTGAGGCGTTCTATCCATGCTACGGCCTGGCCGAGAGCACTCTGATGGTGACCGGTGGCATGAAGTTTGAGCCACCGGTGGCCCGCAGTTTCGACCCGCTGTCCATCGACACCGGCACCATTGTGGTGCGGCCCGATGACGAGCCGGCTGCCCGCAGGCTGGTCGGCAGCGGCCGGGAACTTGATGGTCAGGACGTGCTGATTGTTGACCCCCAGTCAGCTGAGCCGCTGCCGCCCGGGCGTGTCGGTGAAATCTGGGTCAGTGGCCCAAGTGTGGCTCAGGGCTACTGGAACCGCCCGGAGGAGACCACCGCGACCTTCAACGCGATGCTCCACTTGCCCGGTGGAGATGCTGAGCGAATGGGCCGCTGGCGGCCGAACCCCGGCCCCTATATGCGGACCGGTGACCTTGGCTTTTTCGATAACGGGGAACTCTTTGTCACTGGCCGGCTGAAAGACCTGATCATCATCCGCGGAAGAAACCACTACCCGCAGGACATCGAGCATGCGGTCGAGGAGGCGAGTAGTCTCGTCCGCCCCGGGTCGGTCGCTGCCTTCGATGTCGAGATTGAAGGCCGCGAGCGGGTGGTCGTCGTGGCTGAACTTGAACGTGGCAAACGGGATAAGGCTGAGGTCGCCGCCGCCTTTGAGGCAATCCGCAAACGGTTGGCGGTCGAGCAGGAGGTGGCGGCAGAGGCGATCGTCCTCGTGCGGCCCAACAGCATTCCGAAAACCTCCAGCGGCAAGATTCAGCGGCATGCCTGCAAGCGACAGTTCCTGGATGGTGACCTGTCGGTGGTTGAGCAACACATCGGCTGGCTTGAGGCCACGACACCCCCTCCGACGAAGCCCACCCCCGAGGCACCCCGCTTGGCTCGCCAGCGACCGGTCGGCGAAGCCTCGCATGGCCATCGCCCCGACCGAGAACTGCCTGCCGAAGTCGTGCAGACCGTCTTCGACCACGTGCGGCGGATAGCCAAGGATCGGGCTGGCAACCTTACTCTCGACACGAACATTGTCGAACTCGGCCTCGACTCACTCGAGCGGATGGAGATCGTCTCAAGCCTCGAAGAGGCTTTTGGCGCCCGCTTCCCCGAGCAGGTCCTCCCGACCATTGAAACCTGCCGCGAGGTGACCGAGGCGATCCTTGACCACATGCCGCTTGACGGTCACAAAGAGGCTCGCGCCGCCCGGGTGGTGGCCGAGATCACGCCCGACTCCTACGAGATCGACCAGTTCCCCGAGGTCCGAGCGCTCGAGCAGAACTTTACCATGGTGCGTGATGCTGGCCTGCAAAACCCCTACTTCAGCGTCCATGAGGGTAAGACGACTGACCGCACCACAATCAATGGGCGGGAACTGATCAGTTGGGCTTCCTACAACTATCTCGGCATGTCGGGTGATCCAGCCGTGACGGCGGCCGCCAAGGATGCCCTCGATCGGTTCGGGTCGAGTGTTTCAGCGAGTCGGTTGGTTTCAGGTGAGAAGACGATTCACCAGGAATTGGAACGCGAATTCGCTGACTTCATCGGGGCTGACGATGCCGTGACGATGGTCGGTGGGCATGCCACCAACGAGACGGTAATCGGCCATGTGGTCGGACCGGGTGACCTGGTGCTACACGACGCCTTTGCCCACAACAGTCTGCTGCAGGGAGCTGTCCTCTCGGGGGCCCGGCGACGTCCCTTCCCGCACAACGATTTCGAAGCGGCTGAAGCGATGCTTGCCCAGCTTCGCAGCCAGTACCGCCGGGTGCTGGTGGTCATCGAAGGCGTCTACAGCATGGACGGTGACTTCGCCGACCTGCCCAAGTTCATCGGCCTGGCCAAGCGACACAAGGCGTTGCTGATGGTCGACGAGGCTCACTCCCTCGGCGTGATGGGCAAAACCGGCCGGGGGATCGGCGAGCACTTTGGCGTTGACCCGAGTGAGGTCGACATCTGGATGGCCACGCTCTCCAAGGCCTTTGGCAGCTGCGGCGGCCTGATTGCGGGCTCCTCAACCCTGATTCGCTGGCTGAAATACACCGTCCCGGGGTTCGTCTACTCGATCGGGCTACCACCACCGGCGGCTGGTGCCGCACGTGGTGCATTGCAACTACTGAAACAAGAGCCACAACGCGTAGCCAAACTCCAGGAGAACGCCCGGCTGTTCATCGACTTGGCTGCCAAGGCTGGGCTCAACACCGGGGCCTCCGGTGGCTCGGGCGTGGTGCCCGTGATCCTCGGCAATTCGATCAACAGCCTGAAGCTCTCCCGGGCGCTGTTTGAACGCGGCATCAATGTCCAGCCGATCCTCTACCCCGCCGTGGAGGAACAGGCTGCCCGGCTGCGGTTTTTCATCACCGCCAGCCACACGGCAGAGCAGATCGAACGGACCGTCACCGCCCTGCGGGAAGAACTGGCCGTAATCGACCCGGTGTACGCTGCTCACCTCCGCGAGAAAAATCAGCCGGTGTCGGTTGCCTAAGAGCCCAGTGGCAAAACCTCTGCCCCCCGGTATAACGGCGGGATGCCCACCCCCATTGAAACCACGACCCACCGCCTGGTGCTACCTGCCGATGCCAACCACTACGGCACGCTCTATGCAGGTAGTCTGCTGAAGTACGCCCTGGAAGGGGCATATGCTGCGGCAACTCGCGGCGTTGGCCTCGAGGCCAACCTGATGCTACGACGGGTGCTCGGGCTGGAATGCCGTCGCAGCGTGCCGGTCGGCAGCCTCGTGGAACTGCGGGGTACCGTCCTACAGGTCCGACAGTGCCACATTGTCGTGGGCGTGGTCGGCATGCCGCTGGCAACCGATGACTTGCCCTGGATGGACGGCCTATTCGGTTTTGTGCAGGTCGACGCCAAGGGACTCCCGGTCGATTTGCCGGAGGGGGTCCGTGCGGCTGACGAAACCCAAGCCCTCTGGCGGCCGCTGCTCAAGCGATTGGCCAAGACCAGCACCCGCGGGGCGACTGGCGATTGGATCGGCGTCGATTTCGAAACGACGTAATCAGCAAACTGATGTGGCAGCCATTAAGCCTGGCTCGCCTAGTATTTGATCTCTAGGCCGAAGTCGACGCCGTTGGTGAAGACGTATTCATTGCCACCTGCATCGCCAACCTGCTGCGTGTAAAACGACTGGTTGTACTCGACGTACTGCTCAGGATTCCGAACAACAGCCCCGCCCACCGTTGTCGTCGGCGCAACGTACCGAAAGCCATCGGGCAATGGAGTCGTGGTGCCATTGGGGACAAAACCAGTGATCACATTCTGAGGGCTCACAACGGCCGTCTGGCCGGGATTTGTGATGGTTCCCCCGTCAACAGTTGCTGTCTGATTCGAAGTGGCGCGAGCAGACAACTTGGCCACCGTTTGAAAGGTCGTGTTGGTTGAGGCCCGAGCGAGTTGGGACAGCCACATACCGGTGTACCCAAAGTTCAGACTGACCGCCTGAGTAATCCGATACCGTCCCCCAAATCGCCACTCACCGATCGGCGAAAACGTGAAGCGATGCTCCGCGGAGTTGGTTGTGCCCGACTGACCAGTCGCAAAGATCTGCGTGATCAACGGGCTCGTTGGCACCGTCACCGTCTCAACAGACGATGTGCCCGTGCCTGGCGCTGAAAACCCGATCGTCGTGATACCGCCGCCCGCAAAGTTCGTCCGCAGGTAGTCCGCCCCCGTACTCACCGGCAGATTCGCACCCTTATAGATATTGTTCTGCCAATTGAATCCAGCCGTAAAGGACCCGCCTGCATACCAATCCCAACGGCCTTGCGTTCCTTCAAACATCAGGCCGAATTCGGGCCCCACCATATTGTTGGATGTATAGGTATCCCACTGGGCAGTCTGAAATAGTGAGCCTGGTCCCTCACCTGTGATGGTCGACGGAAGGTCACCAGTAGTGATGCCGAGGGCACCGGCTCCACCAAGGTCCGAAAAGTACGTCGTCTCGACGTCACCACCAGGACCCGTTGTGCTGTTGTTGCCGCCAGTGTTGCCGCCAGTGTTGCCGCCAGTGTTGCCGCCAGTGT
>WTHB01000099.1:6963-26132 GCA_011523305.1 Planctomycetaceae bacterium
TGCCGCCGGTGTTGCCGCCGGTGTTGCCGCCGGTGTTGCCGCCGGTGTTGCCGCCGGTGTTGCCGCCACCCCCCGTGGTGCCACTACCGAACGTATTAAAAGTATTTTGAAAACTTGTGTAGTCGAGCTCATACCGGTCGGCGAGTTGCACGAACCGCGGCCCCAGTGCGAATGTCGCCTGCGTAGAGCCTCGGGTCCGTCCAAGCTGGCGTCTCAGTGTCAGTGCCACTCCGGCTGACTGAATCTCGGTCGCATTCTTTTGCAGCAAGTTCTGAGTGATCAGGTGGTCAGGCTGGGGGCTATCTGTCGTCGTTTCGAGACTGACATTAATCTGAGAACTCCCGCCAGTACCACCGCCACCGCCACCAGCACCAGCACCGCCACCGGAGGTGTTATTTGTAAACGTGAAGGTCTGAGTTGGGGAGTTGACGGCAAATTCGTTGCTGGTCCCAAAGCTCTGTTCCTGCTTCCCGATCTGGAAGTAGGAGATGTTCACCCCTCGCCCTCCGTACGACCAGCCCCCTTCATAGCGATTTCCCCAGGTCATTTTTGTCCGCATCCAGCTCGTATTGAGATCGAGCCGCAGTGGGTCAGAGCCAATTTCAAAGACCGTGGTGTTGGATGAGATATTTTCGAGGCTCGTGGTCGTCGATACGCCGTCGGTCGTCTGCTGAACAATGATTGGGTTCGATTCCGCAAACTGCAAATAGTCGTTGTTGAGATCCGTCACCGTAAACGGCGAGATGGGCTGACTCGGGATGATGTTTTGGCCCGTGGGCGTTGTCCCCACCGGTACCGTCCGCGGAATCGTGATTCCCCAGTACAGCCGGTCATAGTTGAAGTAGATCCCGTCGTCATCCCGTCGCCAGATGTTGTAGGACCCCAGATCAGGTGGCGCAAACACCTGGAAATCATAGAAATCCTGATCGGGCAACAGCGGCATCCAGTCACTGGCTCGGACCGTCCCTGTCGGCATGAACGCCGTGACGGCGACCGCCAGGGCCATGGAGACCGAGGCTGCTGCCTTGAGAATGAGGGCTCGGAGTCGGGGAAACTGCTTGTTCGTAGCCATCGCTCGTTCGTCCCGGGAAGCACGATCTGGTTGGCCCGCCAGCGCGGGATCTCCTCTCGTATCGGTCCTGCCGGTGGTTCGCATTGACGAAACTTGGGGATCTCTGCCGATTATTTGGCTCGTCCGCCCCAGCATTCCCCCCAGTTTGACATCGCCAGAGTCCATCCCCGGGAAGCCTCCCGTGACGACGGCTGATAGAGTGGGACAAGAAGTCCTCACGCTCCAGGAACCGCGACCATGCTGCCTACCTTGCCCCGCCTCGTCCTTTTTCTCTGGATTGCCAGCTGGCTGAGTCCTCAGGTGAACTTGGCCGCGGATGCTCCGCACCCACTCGCTGAAGACAGCCGCCCGTCCTTCCTGCGACTCGCCCGTGACCCGGCAGGTAGGCCTCAGTCGCTCGAAACGGCGATCGTGCGGTATGCGAGCACGCCACAAGCAGGCCGGCCACCGGTTGAGGTCGATCTGGTCGCGGCCGTGCACATTGGCAGCAAGGCGTACTTCGCCACCCTCAACCAGCTTTTCCGTGAATACGACGCCGTCCTTTATGAACTAGTCGCCCCGCCGAATGCCCGTGTCCCTCAGCCTGGCGGCCGCCCCAGCGGAGCCATCGGCACCGCCCAGCGGGGCATGACACAACTGCTTGGCCTCACTTTCCAGCTCAACGAAGTTAACTACAAAGCCCCCAACTTCATACACGCTGATCTCTCTCCGCAGCAGTTTGCCGAGGCTATGCAGCGTCGGGGAGAGTCGTGGTGGACCATGTTCGCCAAACTAATGCAGGAGAGCATGGCCCGGGCAGACACGAACGACTCCCCAACTGATGACGCTGCTGATGTCTCGTTCGGCGACCTGTTCGGCCTTCTGTTCGGCTCTAACCGCGAACTGCGGCTGCGAAGGCTTCTCGCCGAACAGTTTTCCGACATGGATGTGCTCACTGCAGCCTTCGGTGGTGAAAATGGTTCTTCCTTGATCACCGACCGCAATGCGGCAGCCCTCCGCGTCCTGCAAAGCCGACTTCAGCGGGGCAGCCGCTCCATCGCCATCTTCTATGGCGCAGCCCACATGGACGACTTCGACGAGCATCTGCAAAACGACTTCGGGCTCGTGCCACAAGAAACGGCCTGGCTGGAAGCCTGGGACCTCAGATCGCCCGCGCCCTAGAAGGCAGCGGTCAGGGGTGCCCGAGTCTCATGCCGGCCTCGGCGAAGACAGGCGGCATGGCGGCCACTCGCCTGCAGGGCTGGGGCCGCCTGATCATCCGATCAAATTCATCGCGGTACTGGCTGATTGCGGCCAGTGTCGCCTCGTATCCGGCCTGGCTCACCGCCTCACCCACCGGATCGATTTCAATGTCGCCTTGATACCCAGCGTCGGCCAAAGCCCGGAGCCACCGATCGAGAGGCAGTCGCCCTGCCCCGGGCAGCAGCCGCTCTTGCTCGAAATCAAGCGGACCACTGCGATCAGCCACCGAGACCAGCCGAATGTGCCGGACCAACAGGTCCCACGAATCCAGCAGGAACGGATCGTCAGCAAACGCCCACAAATCGAGGGCGAGCCCAACGTGGTCCTGACCGACGTCAGCAATCAACATCTGAGTTTCTGCCAGGCTCGACATGAATCCACCGCTGAGAGATTCCGGCTCACGGACTGGCTTCAGGGCCAGCGTGACACCCGCTGCGGCTGCAGCCGGACCAAGCTCAGTAAGTGCCTGTCGAACCAGCCGACGGGCATGGCTCAGCGTGTGCCCGCCTCGACTGCCGGCATACACCGTCAGCACCGGACAAGCCAACTGCTCGGCTGTATCGATCGCCTCGTGACAATCTGCCAGGCTCTCGTCGAAGGTTTGTCCGTCGCTCCCCGTGAACCCACCGGACCAGTGCAGGCTGGACACTCGCACCCCAGCCTGCTGCAACAGGTCCCGAGCCGTCCCGATGCCGACGTCAGAAACCTTTGCCCGCCAAAGCGAGATCGCATCGAAGCCATGCTCAACGCAGTGACAGAGTTCCTCAGGTAGATCCCAACGCAGGGTGGTCAACTGGCTGACTGCAAGCCGAAACCGAGTTGAGGTGAGCATGACGACCGGTTCTCCAACGCGTGCGTGGCGGAAGTGAATATCGATGAATCACGTGGCTGCCTGAAAACCGCCTGGCAGCCACTGGAAATAATGATCAAGTGAGGATCAGCGACCGGCACGCCTGCGGTCGAGCCCCAGCACTCGAAGTCGCAAAGTATGGGACCTCTGCACGAGAACTGTCCAGAGAAAAACAGCCGCCAATAATTTTCCCGACGGGAGCCATCCGACTGCCCGCAACGAATTGCCTACAAACTGAAAAAACAACGGGGAAAAACGGGCTTCCGTCGTGCCAGCCCTCCAGCCGCAACCGTTCACCTTGACAATCAGTCGTAGGTGTGAACGACTCATGCCAGCACGTCATGCCAGCAGTCTGCGACTGCGGCCCCCACCACTCCTGCCGCGCGCCCACCGCCACAATTTCGTCCATGCCCGGGTCACCAACCAAGAAGGTCGCCGTCTCCGTCGGCTCGATCGACATTCCTACCGCCGCGCTCCGCTGGCAATTCGCCCGCAGCCAGGGCCCTGGTGGCCAGCACGTCAACAAGACCAATACCAAGGCAGAAATGCGGCTCGACCTTCACCAGGCTGACTTTCTTCCAGCGGGTGTGGCTCGGCGGCTTCGCCTCCTGGCGGCCCATCAGGCCACCGCAGCAGGCGAATTGATCATTACCAGCCAACGGTTCCGCGAACAGCACCGCAACGTGGCCGATTGCCTCGCGAAACTGTCCACACTGCTCACCGCGGCGCTCACCCCGCCCAAAGCTCGCAAGGCGACCCAGCCGACACGGGCCTCCCGCCGCCGGCGTCTGGAGGCGAAACGCCGCAGGAGCGAAACCAAACGCCTCCGTGGCCGTCCCCCGCGAGACTGACCCAGCCCGTCGAGGCGAGGACGGTGGCTGCTATACTTGAGGCAGTACCGCAGTCAGCCGGTCGGGGAGGACAGCCACCCCGCCTCGACAGCACCTGAACCGGAAGGACTCCCGATGCCATCACCCCGTGATATCGACACGATCTTGAAGAACTGGAACTACACCCCAGGGGAAGTAACCGCCCGCCGCGTCAAGGCACGCAGCGGCCGCGAGGTGCTTCAGATGCGCGTCGACATGGGACTGTTGCAGATGGAGACCGACCTGCGACCGGACGGCACCCGCCCCCATGGTGCCGAAACCTACTTCGACTACCTGGTCGGTGAGGTGATTCGCGAAGGAGAAGGCTTTGAACTTTCCAAAGAGCAGTGCTCCGAGGCTGACCGGGAGTTTGTGCAGTATTACCACCGCCGGCTCTGCTGGCTGTCACTCCGGGAATACGACCGGGCAGCCAAGGACGCCGACCACAGCCTCGCCTTCATGGACTTTGTCCGGAACCACTCACCCGATGAAGAGTGGACCCTTTCCCATGAGCAGTACCGACCGTTTGTCCTGTTTCATCGCGTCCAGGCTGGTGCCCTCGCGGCCCTTGATGAAGACGTCCCCGAGGTGGCAATCGCCGAAGTCAATCGGGGCCTCGACGCCTTCCGCGACCTCTTCGCCCAGTACGACGCGGAGGATCAATTCGAAAGCGACGAACTGGTCCGCCGACTGCGGGAAATGCGGGAGAGCGTTCGCAATCGATACGAAGTTGGTCGCACCCTCGCCGAGCAGTTGGCTGAAGCGGTGAAGTGCGAAAACTACGAACTGGCTGCCGAACTGCGGGATCAGATGCGGCAGAAGCAGGCCGCGGCCTCAACTACCGGCCGGCCCGCCCGCGACGCCGATGCGGACGACGTCGCCCCCGACGCCGGTACCTGACGCCACCCGACCCGCTGCTCGGCCTTCGACCAGCTTGAAATTTTTTCAAGGCTGGGCCCCTCGCTACCTCGGCAGCATCTCTCGGTCGCAGCACGTTGGCATGACTTGGGGGATTTACGTCGTTTGAGACTGAGAGGCTGTGCCGACTGGGTGGTCTGTCGGGCCATGGCCCACTTTTTGATGATTTCTCCGGCAGTTTGGCACGCCTTCTGCTTCTCTTCCCCATCGCACCAGCGTTTGCTGGAGGCTGGCAACCTTTTCCCAATGTGGTTTCGTACAGCCAAACGCCCCCTGCCGAGGACGCCTCCCATGCCCGCGCCAACGAACACCCTCTCCCTGCTCCCAAAGCCTGCCGATGCTCGGCTTACCTCACGGGCCGCAGGCCGCACTTCCTCCGTGGCTGAAGACCGCTATGTGATGCAGGTCGACGACGACGCCTGCGTCATTCGAGCGATTCTGGTCGAGTCCATCGACAGCCTGTTCCCTCTCGATGGGCATGACGACGACACCGCGGAGAACGACCCGATGGCCGAGCCCGTCCTCGACTACGTGCTCGACCCGCGAGTGCAGTTCGTCGGTCAGATGGCCGCTCCCCCGCGGGCCCGCCGCCGGCAGCGGCTCGTCCCCTCACGAGCCGTCCTGCACACCACCGTTCGCCGGACGACCTGAGGCGGCATCCAACTTTTGCCGTTGGCTGGCTTCACGCCGGTTTCCGCAGGCTCCGAGGACAGGTAGGCTGTCAGACTGACTTGCTGACATGCTCCTCGCGAGGCGTTTGCCATGAATGGCGCCCCCCTGCTCGATCCGCTGGCCTGCCGCACCCGCCAACAACGCGTCCTTGCGTGGATGCATCAGGCCGATCTTGAACTGGCGATTCTGGTCAGTTCCGAGTCGATCGAATATCTGACCGGCTTTCGCTGGGATCACCGGTTCTCCCCCGTCGCGGCCCTGCGGGCGAATGGCACGATGCTGCTCATCTGCCCCGACAAGCCTGTCGAGTCAGCCGCCCTCGATGAGGTCCTGACCTACGCTGCGAAGTGGCAATCGACGCTGCGGAATGATCAGCGAGAAGCTTCGGCGGCTGTCCTCAGAACATGGCTCAACAGCAGCACCATTCCGCGACGGATCGGCGTTGAGTTCTCCTGGTGCCCGCCGCATGTCAGCCATCTCTGCCCGACAGCCACCCTGGTCGATCTGGAACCAGAACTGCTCCGGCTGCGGCGGAAGAAAGATCCCGATGAACTGGCACAGCTGCGGCGGGCAATTGCTGCCACTGAGGCGATGTACGATCGCGCCCGGCAGATCATCCGGCCAGGACTGTCTGAACTGGAGATGTTCTCCGCACTCCAGGATGCCGCTGTCGCCACCTGCGGCGAAATGCTGACCGGAACCGGCAACGACTATGCCAGCGGAGTCCGCGGCGGCCCGCCCCGCGACCGTCGCTGCGAGGCCGGAGAGCTGTATATTCTCGACCTTGGACCGGCGTACCGTGGCTACTTTGCCGATAATGCCCGGACGCTTGCGGTCAATGGTCAGCCGACAGATGATCAGCTGGTGGCGTGGCAACACGTCTGTGGGGCCCTGAAGCTTGTCGAGCAACACGGCCGCGCGGGAGCTCGCTGCCAGGACATCTACGCCACCGTGAAGGAATGGCTCGACGCCGCGCCGGTCGGCAGTTGGTCAAGCCATCTCGGACACGGCATCGGCCTCTCGGTCCACGAAACGCCACACCTCAATCCCAACTGGGACGACGTCCTCGAAGTTGGCGATATTATCGCCGTCGAGCCGGCACTCTACGCCCCCGAATTACGCTGTGGCATGCGGATCGAAAACGACTACCTCGTCACCGAGACAGGGCTTGAACTGCTCAGCCCGTTCCCCCTGGAACTCGTCAGCGGCTAACCCTCGGTCTCTCACCCGAAAAACCGCCGCGGTTTTCGCCGATGGGGCCAACGAGGTACATTCTTGGGCAGTTTCGACCCCTGTCTCGAAAGGAATCTGATGACTGCTGCAGACACCCTTCCAGCATCCCCCTGGCATCGTCTCGCGGCCGACGTGCTTTCTGGCAGACCACTCACTCGCGACGAGGCGGGCTCGATTCTGGCTTCATCCGACACGGAACTTCTCGACCTGCTGGCCGCCAGCTATCGGGTTCGCCATCACTTCTTTGGCAACACCGTACAGTTGTTCTTTTTGATGAATGCAAAAAGTGGCCTCTGCCCAGAAGACTGCGGCTATTGCTCTCAGTCCAAGGTGTCCGAGGCAGAGATCCCGCGGTACAACCTGCTGTCAGCTCCGAAGTTGCTGGAGGCCGCCAAACTAGCCGCCGAGCGGCAGTCAAAGACGTTCTGCATCGTCATCTCTGCCCGGGGCCCCACGGAGCGGGAAATCGACTTCGTCTGCTCCGTTGTGCCTCAGATCAAACAGCAGTACGACCTCAACGTCTGTGCCTGCCTCGGTCTGCTCTCACCAGAACAGGCCACCCGCCTGGCGGCAGCGGGCGTTGACAAGGTCAACCACAACCTCAATACCGGTGAGTCCTACTACAGCGAGGTCTGCACCACGCATACCTATGCCGACCGCATGGCCACCCTGGCAGCCTGCCGATCAGCCGGACTGCAGCTGTGCAGCGGCGGCATCATGGGCATGGGCGAGACAGCCGACGACCTGGTGGACATGGCCTTCGCGCTCCGGGAACTGGCGGTGGAATCGATTCCGCTCAACTTCCTCAACGCGATTGATGGAACGCCGCTGGAACAGACCAACCAACTGAGCCCCCGGGACTGCCTGCGGGGCCTGGCGATGATGCGGTTGGTCAACCCAGCTGCTGAGATTCGCATCGCTGGCGGCCGTGAGATCCACCTCGGGACCCTCCAGCCACTCGGCCTCTACCCAGCCAATTCAATCTTCGTGGGAGACTACCTCACCACCGAAGGCCAACTGCCCGAGGCTGACTACAAGATGATCGAAGAATTGGGCTTCACCGTTACCCGTGGCTCGGAGGCCGCTGAACCCCTGCCGACACTTGAGGGGAGTGCGAACTGAGGAACCACCGCTGCCACCGAAGCCGCAGCGTGGCGTCAACCAGAAAGAGCCCCGCTGGCTTGCCTGCCTACTTAGGCGTATCACCGAGCGACATTAGCAGTTCGGCCATCTCGCCTGCGGCGTGGGTCAGGTTCTGCCGCCGGGCCTCTTCGATGCCCTCGCGAAGGGCCCGCCGAGCGTCGTCAGTCCGCTCGTACTTCGCCAGGTGCTGGGCTGCCATCTGATAGGCAGGCACGTAGGGCGGCTCACCCCGGGCCAACTCCTGCAACAGATCGATGGCGGCCTCCCATTCACCGTCAGCCTCCATCAAGAGCGCGAGGCTGTAGCGGAGAAAGACATCATCCGGCTCATCCTTGAGCATTAGTTCAATCTTCTGCCGACGGGAACTGGTCATCTGCGTGCTCTCGGTTTCTCTCTCATGGCCTTGCCGACGGCGCCTACGCCGGCCGTACGAAGCCGGCAGTGGGCCTCATGCGTTAGCAATGGGGGCCAGGCCGTGAGCCGCCTCCCAGGCCGCAATCGCATCGGTGTGCTGCATCGACAGCGAGATGTTGTCGAGCCCCTCAAGCAGGCACCGCTGCCGGAAGGGCTCCACTTCAAAGGAACGAGAAAAGTCCTGATCGTCGGTCAGGCTGCAGTCATGCAGGTCGACGGTGAGCCGATACGCCCCCGCCGTCGCTGCCGCCGCTGCTGCCCGCCGGAACAATTCATCCACGTCCTCCTCGGCAAGACGAATCGGCAGAATGCCGTTGGAAAAGCAGTTGGAGTAGAAGATGTCGGCAAACGTCGGGGCGATCACCACGCGGAAGCCATAGTCAGCCAAGGCCCACGGTGCGTGCTCGCGGCTTGAACCGCAGCCGAAATTCCGCCGAGCCAGGAGAATCGTCGCTCCCTTGGCCTCTGGTCGATTCAGTTCAAACGCCGGGTTGGCGGTGCCGTCTTCCTGAAACCGCCAGTCATTGAAGAGAAACTGGCCGAAACCAGTCCGCTCAATCCGCTTGAGAAACTGCTTGGGAATGATCTGGTCGGTGTCGACATTCGCCCGGTCGAGCGCGGCGACAATGCCATCGTGAGTCGTAAAGGCCTGCATGAGAGAGAAATCCACAGAGAGGGAACAGATTGGATCGGCTGGGGCTTAGCGGTATTCCCAGTCACGAATATCAACAAAGTGGCCGGTCACGGCGGCAGCCGCCGCCATGGCAGGTGAAACCAAATGGGTCCGGCCACCCTTGCCCTGCCGGCCTTCAAAATTGCGATTGCTGGTCGATGCACATCGTTGGCCGGGTGAGAGGGTGTCGGGATTCATGCCCAGGCACATGCTGCACCCAGCCTCCCGCCACTCAAAGCCGGCTGCGGTAAAGACCTGATCAAGGCCCTCTTCCTCAGCCTGACGCTTCACTCGGCCACTCCCGGGCACCACCATTGCATGGACGGTCGAGGCGATCTGATGGCCCCGCACAACCGCGGCCGCTGCCCGCAAATCCTCGATCCGGCTGTTGGTGCACGAGCCGATAAAAATTCGATCGAGCGGAATGTCGACCAGTTTGGTTCCTGCCACGAGGCCCATGTAATCAAGGGCCCGTGCCGCTGAGGTCTGCTCGTTGACATCGGCGAAACTCGACGGATCTGGCACCGCCGCGTCGACGCCGATCACCTGAGCCGGATTCGTGCCCCAAGTCACCTGCGGCACAATGTCAGCGGCCTGAAACACCTCTGAGCGGTCATAGACAGCGCCCGGGTCAGAGGGCAACTGCTCCCACCGAGCGACGGCGGCCTCAAAGTCAGCCGGCACAAAATCACGCCCCCGCAGATAATCAAAGGTGATCTGATCGGGGGCAATCATGCCAGCTCGAGCGCCTGCCTCGATCGACATGTTGCAGACTGTCATCCGCTGTTCCATCCCGAGGCTCCGGATGCAGTCACCGGTGTACTCAATCACATAGCCAGTACCACCTTCGGTTGAAAGCCGGCCAATCACATAGAGCACAAGGTCTTTGGCCGTCACGCCGGGCGGCAGGCTGCCCTCAATCCGCACCTCCAGAGACTTTGGCTTGGCCTGCCGCAACGTCTGGGTGGCCAGCACATGCTCAACCTCACTGGTCCCAATGCCAAAGGCCAAGGCACCGAGGGCTCCGTGCGTTGCCGTATGACTGTCCCCACAGACAATGGTCATACCGGGCTGAGTGATGCCCAACTCGGGCCCAATAACATGAACAATGCCCTGATCGGCATCCCCGAGGTCGAAGAGTTTGACGCCGAATTCCTGACAATTCTGCCGCAGGGTGTCGATCTGCTGCTTCGAAATCGGGTCAGCAATCGGCAGTCGGCGGTCGGTCGTCGGCACGTTGTGATCAGGCGTGGCAAAGGTCGCCTCTGGCCGCCGGACCTGGCGGCCAGCGAGTCGCAATCCTTCGAAGGCCTGCGGACTGGTCACCTCGTGAACGAGATGCCGGTCGATGTAGAGCAAGGGATTCTCACCCGTCGGCGTACAGACAACGTGGTCGTCCCAAATTTTATCGAGCAAGGTACGAGGCGCTGGCATTCGTCAGTGAATTCGCAAGGGGTACGGACCTAAGAAAAACCCAATGTAGCCGGACGCCGGGGCTGCCGCCAGCAGTGCAGCTGGCAGACGGCTCTCCCGCCCACCAGCCCAGAACGGACGCTTTAGCCAGCTCGCCGGAGCAGGGTCTGGCTGGCGAGATCGGCAATCCGTTCAGGCGTGACAGGCTGCCACACTGTTCCCCGTTCCGCAGGCTGCTCCTGTAGCACAGCCGTACCCGACCCCATCAGCCGTTGCAGAAAAAACCAGCACCGAGTCAGGTTGAGTGAGTCGGCCGTTGCTGAAATCAGAACCAGGTCAAATCGCCCCAGATGATTACAGAGTCGGGCCAGCGACGAATCGATGTTGCCGGGTACCAACTGCACCTTCCCCAGCGGATGGAGTCGTCGATGGGCCTCTTTCAGGGTCACGCCCGGTGGATCATCGGGCTGCCGGGCCTCAAAGCGATCAAGACCGACGTAATGCACGGGCGTCGGGGAGAGGCTGGCCGCCACCCGGAGCACTCGTTCCCCCCGCTCCAGTGTGCCGAGTCCAAGTTCGAGAATGCTCGCTGGTCGCAGTGATAGCAACTGCTGCATCACCGGCCGCTCACTCGCTGGTGAAGAAAAACGACTGAGCCAGAATTTTCCGAATATGCCAATCTTGCCCATCACGGCACCCACAGAGCATCACCAAGGTCTCACCATTCCGCTGACCACAGCAATCTGCGGCCAAGAATGGTATCGACGCTTCAGCCAGCAGGCCTTGAAGCCCCCAGAGAGAAGGTCGGCTGGTAACGATGACAGGACAGAATCGATGCCAGCAGCCACCCAGCCGCTCTGGCACGACCCCGCTCAACTCCCGCGGATTTTCCGCAGGGACTGCTGGGCAGCCGTGCGGATACTGGCGATCGGGTCATCCTCAGCAACCAGTTCCAGGGCAGGCAGTGCGTCCGCCGCCTTGCCCCCAAGATCACCGAGCGCAACCGCCGCCTCTAGCCGGACCGTCTGAGACTCCGACTCAAGCGCTCCGGTCAGCAGCGGAACTGCTTCGGCAAACCGTTCTTGGTTCTCAGGATCAATCTGGAGGGCAGCCCACGTCGCCAGGGTCGCCTCCATGACATCACTCGACTTGCTTCGCGACACAAGGCTCTCAACCGCAGGTACTGCAGCAGGCCGCCCAATCCGGCCCAGCCCGTAGATCGCGGCATAGCGGAGTGCCACCTGCTCCTCACCCTCACCAGAATCTGCAAGCAGGCTCATGAGGGGCTTCACCGCCGGAGCAGCCTGCGGGCCAATGGCTGCCAATGCGAGAACTGCTTCCGTGACGAGATCGGCGTCGGTTGCGTCGAGCAGCGGCAGAATAGCCTCGACTGCCGGCGCCGCTGGCGGCCCGATGGCCGCCACGATCTCCAGGGCATTTCCCTGCGTCACTGCATCACTCAGGCGTTCACTCACGGCGAGTACCCCATCACCACCGAGCCGCACCAGGGCAGCCCCGGCTTCATGATGCACCCGGTCAGAGGCGTCTTCCAAAAGTTGACTGAAACAGGCAGCGAGTTCTCGTCGCTGGTCGGGCTCAAGGTCAGCCGCAAGATCAGACAGCCCCGAGACTGCCGCCGCCCGTTCAAACTCTTGTTCACTCTCCGTCTGCTGGACGAGACGCGTCACTGCATCAGCAAGCAGTTCAGGGTTTTCCGGTTGAATGTTGGCCCGTGCCCAGGCTGCCGTCGCGGCCAGCGACGGGGCCTCGGATGCAACTGTTTCAGCCAGCAATGGGTCCGCCTCTACCACCTTCAGTTGCCCGAGGGCATACAGCAGCGGGCCTCGCAGCGGCGGCACACCCTCGGCGTACAGTTTGAGCAAGGCACCACCAGCCGCTTGGGCCCCCTCGCCAATGGCAGCAAGCGCGAGAATCTGCTGCAACTGCTCGTCAGGAGGACTCACCGCCAACGCCTCGACAAGCGCGGGGGTTGCCGCTGCAGCTGCTGGGCCAATTTCGGTGAGCGCCACGCTGGCCCAGTATCGGCCCTGTGGACGCTTCAGTCGCTCAATAAGAAACGGCACAGCATCCCCGCCCATCTCTGCAATGCTGTGCAAAGCCGGCAGGATGATCGCTGGATCCTCATCCGCAAAGATGGCGTCCACAACGGGCATGAGTTCCTCGGGATCTGGATCAAGCTGCCGCAACGCTTGCAGGCAGGCCCGCCGCACTCGAGGGTCACTGTGGACAAGCATCGCCACCAATTGCGTGACAGCATCGTCGTAGAGTTCAGCAGTGTCTGGTGGCAGATCCGTGCGGTGGTCGTCTGCCCGAATGTGGCCAATCGCTGCCGCTGCCTGCGTGGCTACGATTGGATCAGCATCCTGCAAAAGCGTCAGCAGGGTCGGCACAGCCGAAATCGCATCTTCCCCAATCAAGCCGATCGACCGGGCTGCATGCCAGCGAATACGGGGGTCAGCGTCAGCAGTCAGGCCGACCAGTTCAGGAAGCGCCGCCCGCCCCCTGCCCCGCAGCCGGCCAATGCTGTCGGTTGCCGCAATGGTTGCGTCGGGATTGGCGCCCGCAGCCAACTCACGCCGAAGTGCTGCGAGTGACTTGGTCGCCGGCACGGCGGGCTTCGAGGCGGGAGGCTCGGCCTCCTTAGCTGCTGGCGACGCCTCTGAAGAGGGCACTGGTGCCGCCGACTTCAATCCCGTCTCAGTCGGCATCGTGGCGGCGGGTTCCGAAACCGGCGTTAGGTTGTTGGTTTCAGCGAGCTGACCGGCCTGACTTGAATCAGCCGGTTCAGGCTCTTGTGGTGCAGGTTCCACTGCCTTTGCCGGAGCGGCAGCCTGATCAGTTGGCGAAACGCTATGGGCGGCTGCAGTCGAAGAGGACTCGTCAGCGACACGCGCAACTCGGGCCTCACCGCCGCCATCACGACTGGCACAGCCAGCCCCGGTGATCCCAACACTGATTGCCACAAGGAAGAAAATCCGCCACAGTCGAGTTGTCGCCATAGAACGTCGATCCGCTTCTTTCGGGTTCTTTTTGACTTCCATCCACACGCCCAGAGACCGTTTCGCCGGGAGCAGGCAGATCGGAGGACGGACCGTCCGCAGGACCATTCCGGTCCGGCAGGCTTTGTCGCCCAAAATCCATCCGTGAAGTATACTCTCAATGAGTTATCCCATGGTATCGACGTAATCGTCCGGCCCTCCGGTTCGGCCCCTGGCTCAGGAGTGATTCCCCCATGCCCCCCTTCTCTTCTCCTGTTCTCCCGCGCATTCTCCGTGATTACCGAAGGCTGCTGGCGTCCATGGCAGCCTGCGGCCTGCTCTGCCTGCCCGCCCTCGGACAATACGGCCGAGGCCGGGGCTGGGGCCGCGGCAACTATGCCTCCACCGCCCAGCAGGCCGCCGACTATGGCATGGCTTCGATGATGCGGGCCCAGGGGCAGTTAAACCTCGATAACTCTGCGGCGTCCAAGAATTTTCAAGAGGCCACTTCTGCGGCAATCGACAATCGAAAGAAGTGGGCCGAAACCTATTTTGAGATGCGAAAAATCAATCGGGACGCCCGGGCCGAGGAAGCGCCCTCACGGATCTCCCACGAGGACGCCATCCGGTTGGCAAAGTCGGTTGCCCCACCCCGCCTCGGCTCAACCCAGCTCGATCCCGTCACTGGCCACATCGAATACCCCCTCGTGCTCCAAGACAAAATCTTCGCCCCCTACCGCTCGGAACTCGACACACTGTTTGCGGATCGGGCTTCGTCTGGCAGCAGTCTGCAATTTGAACAGTACCAGTCGATCCGGAAGACCGTTTCCAAATTCATTGAGGTCCTCAAAGAACACGTGCAGGACTATCCTGCAGGTGAATACGGGAAGGCGCGGGTCTTTCTCAACAGCCTGACCAATGAGGCAAACTTTCCGGCAAGTTGACCCGGGCTGATGCCCGGTGACTGAATAATCCATGGGTGACTGCACGTCCCCCTTCCGCGCCGCACGTTCAGAGCTCCTTTCAGCCCCGAGAATTGCTTTATGAAAGCCCTCGTCACCGGAGGCACCGGCTTTGTCGGCCCGCGCCTGCTCAGGCTCCTCGACAAGCCCACCGTTCTGTCAAGAAGCCCAGAAAGGGCGACAGCGTCGATCGGCCATCTGGCTGGCCGGATTCTGCCCTGGGAGCCGCTGGAAGGCCCGCCGCCGCCGGAAGCGTTCGAGGGCGTCGACGTTGTCTTCCATTTGGCCGGTGAGTCCGTTGCCGAAGGCCGCTGGACCCGAGCGCAGAAGACAAAAATCCGGGAAAGCCGGGTTGTTGGGACGCGGCACCTTGTTGCCGGGATGACTCGCGGCGACGCTGTTCCAAGGACGCTCGTTTCAGCGAGTGCTGTCGGCTACTACGGAAACCGAGGCGATGAGGAACTCACCGAACAGTCACCCTCTGCGGATGACTTTCTGGCAGAGGTCTGTGCTGCCTGGGAAGAGGAAGCCAATGCGGCCCAAGCCCGCGGAGTGCGGGTCGTCACGGCCCGAACCGGCATCGTGCTGGGGGCTGGCGGTGGGGCCCTCGCCAAAATGCTGCTGCCCTTTCGCCTGGGCGCCGGTGGGCCGCTGGGCAATGGACGCCAGTGGATGCCCTGGGTGCATGTGGCCGACCTTGCCCGGCTCTATGTGCATGCGGCTGAAACGTCTGCCATCGCTGGTCCGATGAATGCCGTTGCCCCGAATCCGGTGCGCAATCGGGAGTTCACCAAGGCGTTGGCCAAAGCCGTGCATCGACCGGCATTCATGCCGGCACCGTACCTTGGGCTGCGGCTGGTCTTCGGGGAATTCGCCCAGGTTTTGTTTGCCTCGCAGCGGGTTCTCCCCAGGGTCGCCCTCGACAGCGGCTTTGTCTTCCAGCACCCTGAGATTGCGGAGGCCTTACGGGAGATCCTCGCCACGGGTGGCTGACGAATGCGGCCTGTCTCACTGCCGTCTTCGGTAGGGGCCGATTCCACGCCCGACGCCTGACTTATGACGATCTAAGCATGACTGCCAAGCTCATCCCTCCGGCGGTCAGACCAGAGCCGAGGATCCCCGCGAGTACGGGCCAGAGCCCGAAAACACTGCTGCCTCCTAGGCTCATTACACCGATTGCGACCACAGCCCAACCGGCGAAGCCTGCAACTGCGGATGTCAGTCCAATGCGGACCGCGTGTCTCGCCAGGCTATCGAGTTCCGGCAACGCATCGTCTCTGCCGGGGGGTCCAAGCCCTGTTCCACTGTCGGACTGCGGAAGAACGTCATCCGTATCGAGCACCCACTCGTCACGAGAAATGTTCGAGTCTCCGGGGCCTGCCGAGCCGTTTGGCAACTCTCCGGGCACAGGAGGGCGGACGACCGCATCCCCAGGCTCCCGGCTCATGGCCACCAGACCCTCCGGCCGCCAGGACTCCAAGGCATCGATCACTTCCTCCATCGTCTGATACCGATCGGTTGGCTCTTTCAGCATCATGTTGGTGACGACGTCGCTGAAGGCAGCACTCAGCAGTGGGTTGAGGTCGCGGGGGTCGGGCCGTTCTTTGTCGGGCGTGTGCAGATGCCGCTGGGCCTTCTCCTTCTTGTCGCCGCCTGAAAAGGGTGGTTTCCCAGTCACGGCGAAGTAGAGCGTGCAGCCCAGGCTGTAAATGTCAGCCGAAGGCCCAACGTTGTCCGGGTCGAGGAGTTGCTCCGGAGCGATGTAGTCCATCGTGCCGACAATCCGATTGAGTTCGACCTTTTCACCAGCCACCATCGAACCTGCCAGCCCGAGGTCGAGCAGTTTCACCTCCCCCTCATCGGTGACGATGATGTTGCCCGGCTTGACGTCACGATGCACCACGCCCTCAGCATGAGCGTAGGCCAGTGCCGCCGCTGCCTGCGAAATGACAGACGCGGCGGTCATCTCGTCAAGGACGCCGTGCCGCTTCACCTGCCGATTCAGGTCCAGCCCGGGAATGAGTTCCGTCACCAGGAAGAAGACCAGCCCGTCATAGCCGGCGTCGAGCGCCCGAACGAGATTTTCGTGGTCAAGGCGACCGAGCACGCGAATTTCTCGAAGAAATGCCTGTTCGGAGTCCTCGTTCGACTTCTTCCGTGACAGCACCTTGATTGCAACCCGCCGGCCCATCAGTTCATGCTCGGCCAGAAACACGAGCCCCATGCCGCCACGGCCGATCTGATCGAGGATGCGATACTGCCCGAGCCGCAGTTTTTTTCGCCCCATAAGCAACTGGTTGGCCTGAAACGGCGTCAGCACCTCGTTCTTGACTAGGGCCTCAGCGAGCCCGCGAGCGATCGCGTCGTCTTCGAGCGATGTCAGATCTGCCACGGTCCGCAGATCGGCTTCGGCTACCTTGAGATCCCTATTACTGACAACACCGCTGGCGAGGGCAGCCTCCTCAAACCGGTCGCGGGGCGATTGCATGGCCGCAACAAGTTGATCAGCCTGCTGCCTCGTCAATTTCCCACGGTCAATCAGCAGTTTGAGGGTCGCCCGGACAACTGCTGCCTCACCGCCGTCAGTTCCGCCGGCAGCCGCTCGCGCTTCTGACTCGGCTGCGTTCAACAGCGCGGTGGTGACCAGCCCACTGGTGACGATTGCCTCGCGGAAACGGGCAAGAAATGACTGGGGGGACGCTGGCATGGGCGGGAAGGCGACCTCTAACAACACGACAAGCCGGTCGTGGCAAGACCGGCGGCATTCATTCGGCAAAGACCAGCCCACAAGAGGGGGCATTGAGCCCCTCGAATGTTCAGCGTCGCCAAGCCTTCGAGCATACCGAATAATCAAACCGGGGATAAGCCGCCGACTATCGTTTCACGGAGCGGTCCGCACCAGGGAAAAGACGAGGGAATCTCGTTTCCCAGACCGCCGGAACCACTGCCGAAACAGCCTGGCGGCAGCCACTGCGAGGGTGGTCGAATGCCAACTGCCGGGCATGCAAGGCGATCCCCTGTCCAGGAACGCCCGGCGGGGGCAGGCGGCCCCCGTAGAGCCTGTCCCCTACGATCGGACAGCCATGGGCTGCCAACTGGACCCGCAACTGATGCCGCCGTCCGGTTTCGGGCCGCAACTCCACCAGCGACACCTCCCCTGCCCGCTGGCTCACTCGCGCCATGGTGACCGCCGAGACAGCCGCAGATGGGGGCCTTTCGGCGTTGCTCTCGTGACCGCGTGCTGCATCACCACGCCTGGCACCGGCATCAACAATCACAGCCCGCCGCGTGGCCTCATGCCAGTGCAGTCGATCCTGCCAAGTCACCCATCTTCCCAGCGGCGCAGGAAATCGTTTCTCGACCACCGCGAGATACTCTTTCGTCACCGTTCGTTCTCGAAACTGTTCGGCCAGGCTGGCTGCCGCCCCGCGGGTCTTTGCAAAAATCACGACCCCAGAAACCGGCTGATCCAGCCGGCTGACAACACCCAGGAAGGCATCCGGTCCGAATCTGTCAGTAAGGTGCGTGAAAAGACTCGCTGCGTTCCGGGGGGCATTCGCCGTCGGCAGCCCAGCCGGTTTATTGAGTACGATGACGTCATCGTCCTCGAAGAGCACGTCAAGGCCGTCGCGGGATTGCTCGCTCTCAGGCTCCTGGTTTGGTCGTTTCATCCATGTCACCATCGCCCCTTCAACTGATTCTGGCAAGTCAGTCACCTCGTCGCCGTGAACTGGCCATTGCGGCCGGATGGGACATCGTTGTGCAGCCTCCGCCCGAAGCGGCCGAGCAGACGGCCCTGCCGAGGCAACCCGCAGAAGATTTTGCTGCATTCGTCGTTCGCCTCGCCCGCACCAAAGCGGCGGCCGTCGCCTCAGTGACGCCGCCAGGCGACCGGGCCATTCTGGCGTGTGACACGCTCGGCGACCTCGACAACGAACCACTCGGTAAGCCGGCCGACGCAGCAGACGCCCGCCGGATGATCAGTGCAATCGCTGGACGAACCCATCGCGTCCTCACCGGCGTGAGCCTCTGGCTGCCACACGCTGCGGCACCATCCGGCTGGAGCGTCCGGGACGCTTACGCAGAAAGCAGCGTTTTCATGGACCACCTCTCCGAGCATGCCATCGACGCCTACTTGGCAACAGGGGCCTGGCGGGGCAAAGCAGGGAGTTGCGGACTGCAGGACGGCCTGCTGCCCCTGCGCCTGATCAACGGCACCGCCGACACCGTTGTCGGCCTGCCAGTCGCCTTGATCGAATCGCTTGCCCGAACCGACGACTCTTAGGAGAAACCGAGCGGCGCCCCACCCTTGCTCCACCCAAACAGCGTTCTCGTCACCGCGCACAAAAAACCCCTCGGCCATCACTAACGACAACCGAGGGGTTCGAAGAAAATTCCGGCAATACCTACTCTCGCACTTTTGGCACTACCATCGGCTCTGAAAGCTTAACTACCGTGTTCGGGATGGGAACGGGTGTGACCTTTCAGATATGTTCACCGGAAAATCTTGGCTCACCGCTTTCGCGGTGACATGTTGTGGTAATTGGCACTCCCCTTAGGGAGCAAATGTGCCCACTTAAGGGCCATTGAATCCAACCGACTCCACCTTCAATCGTGAAGTTGAATGACTCAACTTCTCAATCGGGAAGTCGATTGACTCAACTTCTCAATCGGGAAGTCGATTGACTCAATAAGAGCAAGCACTCGAT
>WTHB01000004.1:0-1232 GCA_011523305.1 Planctomycetaceae bacterium
CTCGACTACCGATCGATCGCCATGCTCTGGCGTGGTGGCTGCATCATCCGCGCGCAATTCCTGGACCGCATCGCCGAGGCCTACGAGGCCGACCCAACCCTCGAGAACCTGATGCTCGCCCCGTATTTCACCAAGGCCCTCACCGCCAGCCAGGACGCCTGGCGGCAGGTGGTCGCCACTGCGGCTGCGAGCGGCATTCCGACGCCAGCCTTCATGACAGCGCTTGCCTACTACGATGGCTACCGCAGCGGCACACTGCCGGCCAATCTGCTGCAGGCCCAGCGAGACTACTTCGGTGCCCACACCTATCAGCGGACCGACCGCGAGGGCACCTTCCACAGTGAATGGCTTGACCTCCGTCGTCCCGTCTCCTGACCGATTCGCCTCCCTTCTCCCTTTCCCCGCAGGAGCCTGCCATGGCCACTGGATATCTCGACAATCTTTTTGGGCTCTTCGGCCGCACCGCAGTGGTCGTCGGCGGTACCGGTGTTCTCGGTGGCGCACTCGCGGATGGCCTTGCTGCTGCCGGTGCCTTCGTGGTGGTTGCCGGCCGTGGAGTTGAACGTGGAGAAGCCCGCGTTGCGGCCATCCGTGACGCCGGTGGTGAGGCCACCTTCGTGGCAGTCGATGCCGTCGATCGCAGCAGTGTCGAGGCCCTCCTCGCCGCTACCATCAATGCCCGTGGGCAGGCCGACATTCTCGTCAACTGTGCCGGCGTCAATTCGTCAGTCCCCTACCTTGAGATTCAGGATGACGACTGGGACCGAGTCATCGACACGAACCTCAAGAGCACCCACCTCGGCTGCCAGATCTTCGGTGGCCACATGGCTGCCAGCGGCGGCGGCGCGATTCTCAACATCGGCAGCGTCTCGGCCGACAAACCGCTGTCGAAGGTGTTCGCCTACTCCGCCTCAAAAGCTGCCGTCCTTAACTACACCCAGAACGTCGCGCGGGAACTGGCCCCCAAGGGTGTCCGAGTCAACGCCCTCTGCCCCGGCTTCTTCCCTGCCGAACAGAACCGCAAGATCCTCTCCCCGGAACGGACCGCCCAGATCATGGGCCAGACGCCGATGGATCGCTTCGGTAACCCCGAAGAACTCGTCAGTGCCGCCATCCTGCTGTGCAGTGGCACGGCCGGCAGCTTCATCACCGGCACCAGCCTCTACGTCGACGGCGGGTTTACGGGAATGCGGCTCTAGTTTTCTTTTCTTGCAAAAACGCCATCCATGGCC